>JALSLS010000287.1 GCA_026988195.1 Methylomonas sp. | reverse complement strand
GCAAAACGCGCAGCCAGTCGTAAGCTCTATCAATTAATCATCCGCTGGCATTTCTTTTGTGGCCTGCTATTTATTCCACTGATTATTGTTATCAGTATCAGCGGCTGTATTTATCTGTTTGAAGATGAATACGAAGATTTTATGTACCAGGATTTATTATTTGTTACACCTGGAGAAAAAACTTTACCTGCTTCCATTTTATTGGCTAAAGCAAAATTAGCCCTTCCAGATATGAGAGCAGCAAGCTTTAAAAGTTTTCCAGAAAAGGAAAAAAGTACTGAAATTATTTTCAGAGAAAAAATGAAGCATATTCATAAACCAGTAGAAACCAGCATGGAATGGGCGGGTGATGGACCTGAAAAAGTGCGTATGGTGATGAACAGGGAAAGAACTAGCGTGTTTATTGACCCCTATACAGGCGCTATTTTAGGCACTATGAAAAATAGTGAGCGTTTAATGGGCTTTATGAAAGACCTGCATGGTAACTTACTGACAGGAAAAGTGGGAACTAAGTTTGTCGAATTAACCTCCTGTTGGGTGATGATGCTAATGACCACAGGCTTGATTATGTGGTGGCCTAGAGGAAAAACAGGGATTATGGGAACCTTGATCCCACGGTTAAATAAAAACAAACGTTTGTTTTGGCGGGATTTACATGCGGTTCCTGCATTTTATTTTTCGTTCTTTATTATTTTTCTAGTCATTAGTGGCTTGCCATGGACCGATGTTTGGGGAGATGCTTTTCATACTATCCAACGTGACTTAAAAATGTCTGCACCCGCAGGATTCCATTCACGAGAATTAAAATCTAAATATTTTATGGGGGCTGAGCAGATTTCAATTGATCAAGTTATATCTGAAGCCAAAAGCCGAGGTTATCAGGGTGAGTTAAATGTAAAAATTCCCAAAAATATCCGTGATACTTATGCCATTCAAAGAAATTCAGATGATCCAGCGGAAAGACCTTCTATGCACTTTGACCAGTACACAGGAAAAGTATTAGCGGCCAGTGATTGGAATACAGTACCTTTACTAGCAAAATCGGTTACCTACGGGATTAAACTTCATCGAGGAGAATATTTTGGAGTCTGGAATTTAGTGTTGGTTTTAATAACAACACTGGTGCTTATTTTTATGGCGGTATCTGGCGTTGTTTTATGGCTACAAAGACGGCCAAAAGGCAAGTTAGGCGCGCCCAAACTACCTAGAGACTATAGGCAACCACGATGGCTTATTGGCACCACGCTAGGATTTTCAGTTTTTATGCCCTTACTCGGCGCATCATTAATTGTCTTTATTTTAGGGGACTGGATCTATACAAAGAGTGTTGCTTTAAAAACAAATTAGATTGTAGGAGCGTCCGCCCTCGGCGCGATTAAAACAATGCTCTTTTCTCTGAAACTTTCAACTACCTTCGCGCCGAGGGCGGACGCTCCTACTAAGTGATGGTTAGTCTATTTAATTGTGTTATTAAAAAGACAGTTTTTTCAGCTTAAACGTTATATATACGATAGGTTATTACAATTAATAACCATTAAAATCTTTTATATTCAAGGCAATAAAAATGAAAAATAAAATTACAGTTTGTAGCGTTATGCTTCTATCAACAGTCGCTTTTAGTAGTAGCTCTTTTGCATACCCTAAACAAAAAAGCCAAGGGGCACATTTAAGTAAATTTATAAATAAATTTGATACCAATAGCGATAATCAAGTCACTAAAGCAGAGTTTGATATTGCAATGGAGCAGCGGTTTAAAAAAATGGATGCTGATGGTAATGGTGTTGTTAGTCGGGAAGAATTTAAAAATAATACCAAAGCCAGTCATAAAAAATATAACAAAAAGAAAAAATCAAAAATGGATACTAATAAGGATGGTCGTATTAGTAAGCAAGAATATTTAGAGGCAAAAAATAGATGGGCTGAAAAAAAATTCGCTAAGTTAGATAAAAATACTGATGGTTTCTTATCTGAACAAGAGCGTACAGCAGAAAAATCAGGAAAAAGACGTTTTAAAAAATCCAGTCATTATTTCCCTAAA
>JALSLS010000286.1 GCA_026988195.1 Methylomonas sp. | reverse complement strand
CATTAAACAGAAATAGCGCCTTTAATATGCTCATGCGCCTTATACCCTTCAATTTCAAAATCCTCATATTGATAATCAAATATAGATTCTGGCTTTCTGTTGATTTTTAACTTAGGTAAAGGATAAGGGGTGCGAGTCAATTGTAATTGAGCTTGTTGTTGATGATTTAGATACAAATGCACATCCCCACCTGTCCAAATAAACTCCCCTACATCCAAATCAGCCTGCTGAGCTACTATATGCGTCAATAATGCATAACTCGCTATATTGAATGGCAAACCTAGAAACGTGTCACAGCTGCGCTGATAGAGCTGACAAGAGAGCTTTCCTTCTGCAACATAGAACTGAAAAAATGCATGACAGGCTGGTAACGCCATTTTATTATTTTTTACATTAAGCTGTGGACTGATTGATTCATCAGGTAAGTCTGCAACATTCCATGCTGATACGATAATCCTACGGCTATTAGGTGTTTCTTTTAATTGTTTGATCACCATTGCGATCTGATCTATTGATTCACCTTCAGGTGTTGGCCATGATCTCCACTGATGTCCATATACAGGACCTAACTCTCCCTTGTCATCAGCCCATGCATCCCATATTTTTACCCCATGCTGTTTTAAATAAGCAATATTAGTATCACCTTTTAAAAACCAGAGTAATTCGTGAATGATAGATTTTAAATGAATTTTTTTAGTTGTGACTAAAGGAAAGCCTTGCTGTAAATCAAAACGCATCTGGTGGCCAAAAAACGACAAAGTTCCGCTACCTGTTCTATCTCCTTTTTGCACGCCCTCACTCAGTAGTTTATCCAGTAAATCTAAATATTGTTTCATGCTATTTTTATCTGTGTCAGTGACTAAAAAAGAGAATGCTATTATCACTTAGAACAGCTAGAGAATGAAATTTTTAATTACAGCTATGAACATACCACTGCTTATTTTAAAAAATTAAATAAGGGGAACTTGGTGATTAAAAGTAGGGGTACAGGGTAATAGCCCTGTTCTTTTGGTTTAGCCTGCAGTGCTTTTAAAAATGCAGGCTAAAGCCAGCGCCCCAACAATGAGCCTCATTCTTTACGGACATCTGATTTTATGTCATTTTTACCATAGAAACAGCTAAACATTATTGTAATATTAGAGATAAATTAATAATCATTTTATTTATCTCTAAAACAAAAAAGGGCGGACTCAAAGTCCGCCCTATCAATAGCGCTCTATATCGAATAAAAAACTAAAATCAACTAAGGCAACCAGCAACAAATAACCCACCCACCTTACTGGCTTTTTTATCCCTGCTCAAACCATCTCAATCGTTACGTAGCTGGCTATGCGCCTCTTGAGATCATTCCACCTGAAACAAAAATCCTACGTTATAATTTCGGGAAGTTATTCCATTCACGTTCCTAAACATCTAGGTTAGTCACATCCAGTGCATGTTTAACAATAAAATCACGACGAGGCTCAACAACATCGCCCATCAATGTGGTAAAGATTTCATCCGCGGCAATAATATCTTCAATTTTTACTTGTAACAATCGCCTGCTATTTGAGTCTAGTGTGGTTTCCCATAGTTGTTCTGGATTCATTTCACCCAAGCCTTTGTATCGCTGAATATGTTGACCCTTCTTAACTTCTCTCATCATCCACTCGAAAGCTTGTTTAAAATTACTAACAGGCTGAGACCTTTCTCCCATTCTCATAACGGATTGCTCGGTAAATAAACCAAAGGTATCTTTTGCATATTTAGCGATAGATAAATAATCTTTGCCTAAAAAGAAAGTAGAATTAAAAACAAAGGTTTTAGTATTTCCGTTTAATCTTTTATTAACAACAACGTCAAACGTTTCATTATTTGTATAGTTAAGTTTAACGGCATAAACAGCTTTTCTGTCGTTATTATTGACCTTTACTTCTAAGTGACTTAGCCACTGGCTCAAACTTTCCTTACTTTGCTTTATTTCTTCTGTTAATGGAGGAACATAGGTCATTTCCTCTAAAAAAACATCATCATAACGTCGCGTTAAACGATTAATTACAGCAGTCACCTCTGCATATTCAGTTGCTAATGTATCTAAACCCTGACCTTGAATGACAGGAGTTGATTCATCTGTCTGTAATTGTGCTCTATCCAATGCAAGTTGAATTAAATATTCATTTAGTTCCGTATCATCTTTTACATAATGCTCTTGCTTACCTTTTTTGATTTTATACAAGGGAGGTTGAGCAATATAGATATATCCATTTTCCACTAACTCTGGCATTTGTCGATAGAAAAAAGTTAATAACAAAGTTCTAATGTGTGATCCATCAACATCCGCATCAGTCATAATAATAATACGGTGATAACGTAACTTTTCTATATTGTATTCATCTTTACCGATACCACAACCTAAAGCAGTAATTAAGTTACCCACTTCATCTGAAGAGATCATTTTATCGAAACGTGCTTTTTCTACGTTTAAAATTTTCCCTTTCAGTGGCAGTATTGCTTGTGTGCGTCTGTCTCTACCTTGTTTGGCAGAGCCACCCGCTGAGTCCCCTTCCACAATAAATAATTCTGAAAGTGCAGGGTCTTTTTCTTGGCAATCAGCGAGCTTTCCAGGTAAGCCAGCAATATCCAGTGTGGATTTTCGTCGGGTTAATTCTCTCGCTTTACGTGCTGCTTGTCTTGCTCTGGCTGCATCAATAATTTTATTAGCGATGGTTTTAGCAATGGTAGGCTGCTCTAGTAAAAATTCTTGTAGCTTTTCATTCATTGTAGACTCAACTAAAGGCTTCACTTCTGAAGAAACTAGTTTATCTTTTGTTTGTGATGAAAATTTTGGATCAGGAACCTTAACTGACAAGACTGCTGTTAAACCTTCTCTAGCATCATCTCCCGTTGTTGCTACCTTTTCTTTTTTGGCTAAGCCACTGCTTTCAATATATTGATTAATGGTTCTAGTTAAGGCACCTCTAAAACCCGCTAAATGACTTCCGCCATCTCTTTGTGGAATATTGTTGGTATAACAAAAAATATTTTCTTGGTAAGAATCATTCCATTGCATAGCAACTTCAACAACTACCCCTTCTTTTTCAGCCGTAAAATGAAATACCTCTTCAAACAAAGGCGTTTTATTCCTATTTAAGTGTTGTACGAAGGCACTAATTCCCCCCTCAAATTCAAATATATCTTGTTTACCTGTTCTCTCATCTTTCAATGAGATTCTAACTCCTAAATTTAGGAATGATAATTCTCTTAGCCGTTTAGCTAAAATATCATAATGAAATTCAGTATCAGAAAAAGTTTTTTTACTCGGCAAAAAGTTAATTAGAGTCCCTGTTCCCTCGGCATCACCAACAGCCTTCAATGCTGCAACAGGTTCCCCCATTTTATATTTTTGTTTATGTAACTTGCCATGCTTTCGTATTTCTAGGGTCATCTCCTCAGATAGGGCATTAACGACTGAAACCCCTACGCCATGTAAACCACCTGATACTTTGTATGCATTATCATCAAACTTCCCGCCAGCATGGAGGACGGTCATAATAACTTCTGCTGCGGAGCGACCTTCTTCTTCATGTATATCGACTGGAATACCACGACCATCATCTGAGACTGAAATAGAGCCATTTTCATGGATAATCACTTCTAAACCTTTACAAAAACCTGCTAAAGCTTCATCAATGGAGTTATCAACCACTTCAAAAACCATATGATGCAGGCCAGAACCATCATCAGTATCGCCTATATACATACCAGGTCTTTTTCTTACAGCATCTAGCCCCTTTAATACTTGGATACTAGAACTATCGTATTCTTGATTATTCTCACTCATACTTTTTCCATTTTTGTGTGTTCCACGTGGAACATAACAATTAATTTACTAAACATACATCACCATGTTCCACGTGGAACACTTTGTAATTTTGTAACTTACTTAAATCCCCAAAATTAGAAAGCTCAGTAGTAGAAATAAAAACCTGACAATCTAAATTTGATAAATATACAATTAATTTTGCTTTATTTGATACATCAAGCTCAGCCGTTAAATCATCGATCAACACACAAACAGAATTATTTCTCTCTGTATTCATTAATTTAACTTGAGCTAGCTTTAAACAAAGCATTAATAACTTCAGTTGGCCTCTAGAGACAAAGTTTTTTGCTAAACGACCATCAACCATAACACTAACATCACAACGATGAGGACCATTATGGGTAAAACCATAACGCAAATCTTTTTGTAAATCATTTTCTAAAATTTGAATGAAATTTTCAGTGTCATCCCACCCTGCAAAATAGTTTAATTCTACATTTGTAAAATTAAGAAAATATCCACAAACTTCAAAAAACAAAGGCTGTAACTTTTTCAAGTATTCTCTTCTATATTCAGAGACTATTGTACCGTACTGAACCAACTCAGTATTCCAAACATTAAGTTGATTTGTTTGTTTACTTTTTAGTAATGAGTTTCGCTGTTGTAATATTTTTTTATATCTACGCCAAGTTAATAAAAAGTTTTCTTCATCGTTAAAAACACCCCAGTCTAAAAACTCTCTTCTCATTTGCGGCCCCCCATCTATTAGTAAATAACTTTTAGGGTGGATTAATAAAACAGGTAATGAATAGGCTAAGTCAGATTTATTACCCTTTTCTTTGTTAATTCTAATATCACAACCGTTGCTATTAAATTGAATACCTAAATGGCAAGTATGTCCGTATTGCTGTTTTAATTGGCCAGAAACAATTAATTCAGTTTTTTTAAATTGAATCACTTGCTTGATATTAGTTGCTCTAAAGGATCGAGCTCGGCCTAAAATAAAAATAGCTTCTAACAAAGAACTTTTACCACTGCCATTCTCACCTGTAATTAAGTTAATTTCTGGTGAGGGTTCTATCGTTGATTTTGTAATATTTCGTAAAGAATAAATATCTAGTTTTTGTAAACTCATCTCGAGTAATCTCGGTATAAACCGAAGGAGAATAATTTTACAGATAGAAAATCCCTTTTTACAGGCCAAATACCAAAGATTGGCAGCCCTTTAACAACAAGCAGATTTCTACAAAATTTAAAGATACATAAAAAACAAGGGTAGCCATTATTAATATAGAAAATAAGGAGGCTGCGTATGAGGTATAAATTCATAACTATGTCGAAGGCTGTTTTACTAAAAATGAAACCATAAAAATACACCGCATTTTATAACCGCATTGGCATAACAATAAATTTATAAAGTTGTTGTTCCGGTTCTTCAATAAAACAACTACTCGCATTACTAGCAATAGTCAGTACAGCTAACTCTGAATCTAAATTACTGACAGCATCTAATAAATATTGTGAATTAAAAGCAATAGAAATTGATTCACCTTGATATTCAATAATAAGTTCTTCATTAGCTTCATCATGTTCAGGGTTGTGAGAATTTAATCTTAATAAACCATCTGAAATTTCAAAGGTAATCCCTTTAAATTTTTCATTGGCTAAAATAGCAACTCTGGTTAAAGCATCTTTAAGGACTTGTCGCTGAATATGGATTTGATTAAAAAAGCTTTGATCAAATACTTTGCTGAAATCCGGGTATTTTGAATCTACTAATTTTGCAGAAAAAGTTAAATCTTTAAAATATATTCTAATATTGCTATTTGAAAATTGAATATTTAACTCGGCATCTTCATCATCTAATAAACGTGAAAGTTCTAAAACACCTTTTCTAGGTAAAATAATACGTGCTTCATATCCTGTTGCAGTACCAATATTATCTTCATAAATAGATAAGCGATGTCCATCTGAGGCTACTAACTTTAATTTACTATTTGATATATGCAATAACAAGCCATTTAAGTAATAGCGGATATCTTGATTCGCCATACAAAAAATAGTTTTATCTAATGCTTTTTTAAATTGTCCAGCATTAATAAGGAATTGGTTTTCTAGTTCAGATTCTGAAAATTCAGGGTAATTATCAGCGGCTAAAGTACTTAACGAAAAACGACTTCGTCCCGATGAAACTTTCACTTTATCTTCTTTTAATTCAATTTTAATTTCAGCGTTATTAGGCAATAGCCTAACAATATCTAAAAATTTTCTAGCAGGTACTGTAATTTGGCCTGGTTCAGAAGATTCTAAGTTAATTTTAGCGATGAGTTGTATTTCCAGGTCTGTCCCTGTTAAGACTAAGCCATCTTCATTTGCGACTATAAGCACATTCGCCAGAATGAGCATAGTTTGCCTTTTCTCTATAACACTGACTATTTGCTGTAAAGGAGAAAGTAGTTGTTCTCTATTAATAATAAAATTCATTATATTTATTTAAAACTTATTACTGTTATTAGTAAAAAAAAAACTGTTGAAAACCCATTATAATCATTTAAAATCAATAGGTTATATAACTTTAAAGGTTGTTAATTAAATAATCATTAACTGTGTATATGTTGGTGATAAGTTAACACTATAAAAAAGATACAACTAATGAACACAATAAACCCAGTGATAAACACAATCTTATCCACAATACTTTAGAAAAAAAATTGGCACAAAAATATAAAGTGACATTGTTATTTTATGACAAATTTATTTTTTTAAGCGTTTAATCAGGAAATTAATAATAAAAATATATATCTTTTATTTATATTATTACTATTAGTGAGTACAAATTCTGTGGATAAGCCATATTTAATTATATAATTCAAAAAGTTATCTTGTTTTTAAAAGCCTTCTTTTCTGTGTTGTTAGATTGTGGATAAAAACACAGGCCTATTTTACCCCTGTTTTATCCACAACTTTATCGCAACTAATGCGATAAAGTTCTCAACAGGTTCTGGTAATCTTCAGATACTTTAATATCACTATCCCTTAGTGCTTTAACCCGCTTACAAGCATTAATGACTGTGGTGTGATCCCTGCCTCCAAAGGCATCTCCAATTTCAGGGAAACTGTGACTGGTCAATTCTCTAGCAAGACACATAGCAATTTGTCTTGGACGGGTAACTGATTGTCTACGATTTTTTGAAGATAAGTCCGCCACCCGAATTTTGAAGTATTCAGCCACCTTTTTTTGAATATTATCAATATTGACTAATTTATCTTGTAATGAAATTAAGTCGTGTAATGCTTCTTTAGTAAAATCAATAGTAATTTCTTTTCCAGTAAATTGAGCATTAGCGAGCACACGCCTAAGAGCACCTTCCAAGTCTCTGACATTGGATGGGATGCGCTTACCAATAAAGAAAGCAACATCCTGAGATAGTTCAACATTAACCAGTGCCGCTTTGTTGATTAAAATTGCAGCACGTGTTTCTAAATCAGGAGGTTCTATAGCAACGGGTAAGCCCCAGCCAAATCGAGATTTTAATCGATCTTCCAACCCTTCAATCTCTTTTGGGTATTTGTCACAAGTCAAAACGACTTGATGTTTCTTATCCAGTAAATTATTGAAGGTATGAAAAAACTCTTCTTGCGAGCGTTCTTTACCGGCTAAAAATTGAATGTCATCAATCAGTAATATATCGATACTACGATAATAGTCCTTAAAAGCATTAATGGTATTGTGCTGAAAAGCTTGTACCATATCTTGTACAAATTTTTCAGAATGTAGGTAAACAATATGGGCTGCTGGGTTTTTAGCAATTGCAGCATTACCAATTGCATGCATCAAATGGGTTTTCCCCAAACCTGAGCTTCCATATAGGAAAAGAGGGTTGTAGGCTTTACCAATATTTTCAGAGACCTGAATAGAGGCGGCTTTAGCTAATTGGTTTGATTTACCTTCAACAAAACTATCAAAGGTAAATGCTTTGTTCAAAAAGGTTGAGCGTTTGGGTTTTTCTTTTGCCGGTGACTGTTGAGGGCGTTTGGGTTGGATCAGGGGGGCTGATTTTTTAGAACCAATTTCAAATTGTAAAATTAGAGTGCCGTTAGAAAATTCATAGACCACGTCTTCAATTTTGCTAATGAAATGTTGCTTGACATGGTCGATAATAAAACGATTTGGTGCTAATAACTTTAGTATTTCACCCTGCTCAACCGCTTGCAGCGGTCTTATCCAGGTGCTGAAATCACTAGAGGGGATTTCATTTTCCAGTTTAGATAAACAAGTTTTCCAGATTGAGCTCATTGATTATTTTAAATAAGGTTAGGGGGAAATTAGATAACTGTTTTATATTTCTTCACTAACAAAGGGGTGAAGATAAGTGGTTATATAGTATATAAAAAAATAACTTATACACAAGTAGTATACAGAATTAATCACAAGCTAATTTATAATTATGATTGACAGGGACCTAGTATTTGCCTTATTATCGCGGATCTTTTTTACCCGTTTTTTGTTACAACACTATTAAGGCTTAAGCAAATGAAAAGAACTTACCAACCAAGTAAATTAAAGCGTGCAAGAACTCATGGTTTTCGTACAAGAATGGCTACTGTAGGTGGTCGTAAAGTAATAAACGCTCGTAGAGCGAAAGGTCGTGCAGCGTTAACAGTATAATTGACTGAGAAAAAGTATAGTTTTCCCTCACGGTTAAAACTAGAAGATCCAGCTGCTTATAAAAAAGTATTTGCCAAGCCAGTAAAATCTACTGACAGGTTTTTTACTTTACTAGCACTCAGAAATGATTTGGATCATCCTAGACTGGGTCTTGCCATTGCAAAAAAAAATATAAAAAAAGCAGTGACAAGAAACCTGATAAAAAGATCTGTTCGGGAAAATTTTAGATTAAAACAATATGATTTGATTAATATTGATGTCGTTGTTTTAGCGCGAAGAGATGCAGCAAATGCATCTTCTGCTTTGTTAAGTAAATCACTGGATAAGCACTGGCTTAAACTAACAACTCAATGCGAATCCTACTCATAAATCTTATAAAGTTTTATAAAACCTTTATAAGTCCTTTACTTCCTCCAAGATGCCGGTTTTATCCTAGCTGTTCAAGTTATGGCTTGGAAGCAATTCAGCTTCATGGTGCGGTTAAAGGTTCTTATCTTACAATAAAAAGATTATTAAAATGTCACCCTTTCCATGAGGGGGGCATAGACCCAGTTCCAAAAAAAATTGGTAAATAACGATGGATAACATTAGATTTATGCTAGTCATGGCTTTTGCGATGATTTCTTATATGCTTTGGGAACAGTGGCAGCTAGATTATGGCCCGAAACCTGAAGTTGCTGTATCAGAACAACCAATGGTTATTGATTCTGGCGCAGATTTACCAAACACTGGGAGTCTCAATACATTAACTAAATCGGGTCAAAATATAGAAGCTGTTCCTGTATTAGATGTACATGCCAATAAAATTATCACAGTAAAAACAGATGTGTTTTTACTTGAAATTGATACTAAAGGCGGAACTATTAGGAATTTAGATTTACTCCAGTATCCTAAAGAAAAAGAAAATACGGTAGTGAACAAAATGTTTGCTTTGGTCGGCTTAGAACCAGAGAAAAAAGACCTTTCACCTATTCGCCTATTTGATAGTAATACTGAAAAACTTTTTCTAGCGCAAAGTGGTTTAATTGCAAGTAGTGGATCTACATCAGCACCTGACCATCATGCTGCTTATAAAGCTGCCCAAGACAACTATGAATTAGCGGTTGGAGAAGATTCCTTATCTGTTCCACTTACTTGGACTAATAATGAAGGCATTATTGTTACCAAGGTTTATACGTTTACACGTGGAAGTTATGATATTAGTTTAGATCAAAAGGTAAGCAATAATTCTTCACAAGCATGGACAGGTAGGCAATATACCCAACTATTAAGAGTGCCTTATGAAGACGATAAAGGTAACACTTTTATTAGAACCTATGCCGGTGGCGTTGTTTATACTGAAGAAGAAAAGTATCAAAAAGTTGATTTCGAAGATATGGAAGAAGAGAATCTGAGTGTTTCAACTTTAGGGGGTTGGAGTGCGATGACTCAGCATTACTTTGCGTCAGCGTGGGTTCCACCTTCAGACCAAGAAAATCATTTTTATACTAAAAAGTTAAAAGACTGGCGTTATGTGATTGGCTCTTATTCACCTGCCATATCAGTTAATGCAAATACTAATGTTACTTTTAATTCACACTTATTTGCTGGGCCAAAAATCCAACCAATGATGGAAAAAGTGGCACCAGGATTAGAACTAACTGTAGATTATGGTTGGTTGACTGTTATTGGAAAACCTATTTACTGGCTATTAAATCAAATTCATGATTATGTTGGTAACTGGGGTTTTGCAATTTTAGGGGTTACTCTGTGTATTAAATTATTGTTCTTTAAACTATCTCAAGCCAGCTATCGTTCAATGGCTAAGATGCGTAAAGTTCAACCTCGTCTTAAAGCATTGCAAGAAAAATTTGCAGATGATAGACAGCGGTTTAATACTGAAATGATGGCAATGTACAAAAAGGAAAAAGTCAACCCAATGGGTGGCTGTCTTCCTATTATGGTACAGATACCCGTGTTTATTTCTTTATACTGGGTACTGATTGAAACTGTTGAAATACGTCAGGCAGACTTTTTATTATGGGTGCAAGATCTATCAGCACAAGACCCTTTCTTTGTGTTGCCAGTTCTTATGGGTATTTCCATGAAAATTCAGCAAAGTTTAAACCCTGCGCCGATTGACCCATTACAAGCAAAAGTAATGAAAATGTTTCCTATCATTTTCACCGTTTTCTTCTTGTTCTTCCCATCAGGTTTAGTTCTATATTGGGTATGTAATAATACATTATCAATTATTCAACAGTGGTATATCACTAAACAAATTGAAGCTGAAAAGTAATATTTATTTAGGGTAATTGAAGTGATAGAGAAGGGGGAGCTTTTTAGCTCCCCTTTTTAGTAAAAGACATATTAAAAACTAATAAAAAACCGTGCAAGAAATCATACAAGATACCATCGCAGCCATTGCAACGCCGCCAGGAAATGGAGGGGTTGGTATTATAAGAATTTCAGGGCCTTCAGCTTTTGAAATTGCTAAAAGCATAACTCATAAAACACCAGAACCTAGACAGGCAATATTCACTTCCTTTAAAGATGAAGATCATTCTATTATTGATTCAGGAATATTGCTTTATTTCCCCAACCCTGCCTCTTATACAGGTGAAGATACTATAGAACTGCAAGGGCATGGAGGAACAGTTGTTTTAGGAATGGTACTAAAAAGGGTGATTAGTTTAGGTGCAAGACTGGCAAATCCAGGTGAATTTACAGAAAGGGCTTTTTTAAATAATAAATTGGATTTAGCTCAGGCAGAAGCAGTAGCAGATTTAATTGAAAGTAGCACTGAACAATCAGTACGCTCAGCTCAAAAATCTATGCAGGGTGTTTTTTCAGAGCAAATAAATGAATTAGTAGAGGAGCTTACAGAGCTTAGAATTTATGTAGAAGCTGCCATAGATTTTGTAGATGAAGAAATTGATTTTTTAACAGATGGTGTTGTTGAAAATAAAATAATAAACCTATCGGCAAGAATACTCAAGATTCAGAAAACTGCACAGCAAGGGCGCTTATTACGCGATGGCATGACGGTAGTTTTAGCCGGAAAACCGAATGCAGGAAAATCAAGTTTACTGAATGCACTCGCAGGACACGAAGCTGCGATTGTAACTGATATTGCAGGAACAACCCGGGACATTCTAAAAGAACGTATTCAAATTGATGGCATGCCATTACATATTATTGATACAGCAGGATTGCGGGAAAGTGAAAATGTAGTAGAAAAGGAAGGTATACGCCGGGCCCACGAAGAAATTAAGCAAGCGGATAAAGTTCTATTATTAATTGATAGTACAGACCCCGAAATTGAATCAGTGCTAAAAACTTTACCTGATGGTTTAGACATCACAAAAGTGTATAACAAAATAGATTTACTGGGCGTTGAACCTGAAATCATAGAAACCGCACATGGAAGCCAAATTTATCTCTCTGTAAAAAAAGATATTGGAATGGAGTTACTCCTTAACCATCTTAAACAAAGTGTAGGGTTTAATGGTGAAACTGATGATGTGTTTATTGCACGAAAAAGACATATTGATGCTTTAACTGATGGCCAGGAAAGTGTAGAAAATGCCTTAGAACAATTACAAAATCAAGCAGGTGAATTGGTCGCTGAAGATTTAAGACTTGCTCAAAATAGCTTGGCAGAAATTACCGGTACTTTTAGTTCTGATGATTTGTTAGGCCGTATTTTTAGTTCTTTCTGTATTGGAAAGTAACCTACTAAAAATAAGAAAACAACAAGGTATAATAAGATATAAAAACAATAGGTTATGTGTTTTATCTTGTTTTTACATTAGGGCAATCGCATTAAAATGACATTATATATTAATGGGTTACATTTTTTTCTCTCCGAGAAGAATTTTCAATAAATAATTATTATCCCACCCAGCATTTAATCGTTTTGTTTTTATGCCAACTTTTACTGTTTTTTCGTTTTTAATTAGGTTTAATGCAATATGACGCATGACGGCCATATTGGCAGCACTATGTCCCCGCTCTGGCTCGACCCAGTGAAGTAATTGACACGGATGCACCGGTCAACCCCGATTCAACCGCAGCCATTAGGGCATTGAGTCTAGCGGCATGAATGTCAGGGAGAGACTGTTTTATCAAAGTATGCAAGGTTTTAATAATCGACATAAGGCTCACCTATTAGCAAATTTCCTGAAGAGAAGCTCCATTTTAACGCTACCTTGCTTTTAATAAAACAAAAACACAATGTATCTTATTGTTTTATAGCGATGTTTTATGGGGATACCTCAGACTCTGACCCCGTTGATAGGGGAGGCTTTATTAGACAAATCCCCCTCAATCCCCCTTTTTCAAAGGGGGAGGTGAACGGTTACTTGTCTTAAGGTAAGAAAATAAGGAGAGGCTGACGATAGCAAGCATATCAACTGCAAGCGATGCGCTTCGTGCCTCTGCACATCCTTCCCACTCCTTGCTGGATTTTTTGTCCTTGCTAAAGTAATCTCAATAGCTACCTTTACAATACGTCACTATCATTTCTATAAATAGAGGCTATGCTATACAGTGGATAGCACTTATTAATAACAGTACTTTTGGACTCTAATGGCAAAGACTCAGCTTGATTTACCTGAAATGCAGTATGATCTGCTTAAAGAACTTTTTAATTTAGGTCTGGGCAGTGCGGCTCACTCTTTAAGTCAGCTTGTTCATCAGGAAGTTATATTGTCTGTTCCAAAAATCTTATTTGAAACACCCGAACAGCTAGCTAACCGGCTTGGAAAGAACCAAGCTATATTTTCGGTTTCACAGTTTATGCAAGGGCCGTTTGATATGAATTCGATGCTTATTTTTAACCCAGAAGATAGTTTTGATGTGGTAAAAAAAATGCTTGATAAGCATTTGTCAGATGAAATATTAACAGAACTACAGAGTGAAGCACTTACCGAAATAGGAAATATTGTATTAAATTCATGTATTAGTGTTGTCGGCGAAGCGATAGGGGGAAGTTTTCATGTTCAGCTGCCAGTCTATCGAGAGACAAATACAGATCAACTGATAGAGGAGACAACAGGGGATGGTGTTTTAATTTCTGTTGTGGTCAAAATAGAATTGAAAGGGAGTTCTATTAATGGGCACCTGGTGTTTGTGCTAAATGCTGATTCGATGAGTAATTTATATAAAACCTTAGAGTTAATAGTGCAAAGTTATGAGTGATTCAGGCTTAAGCGCGGATCTGGAACAGTTTTTTAGTCAGCTAAATTCAGGTGTGATTATTTTGGATTTGCAAGGCCGTGTTGTTTACTGGAATCAGTGGATGGCAAAGCACTCTTCTGTAGAAGGGGTGGAAGCCATTGGCCAGGCTTTTGATAATTTATTTCCTGAGCTAGTTAACCAAAGGATCCATCAAGTTATTTGTGCAAATATTAAAACAGGCCTACCCGCTATTTTGTCGAGTGTTTTGAATAAAGCCCCTTTTCCGCTTTATACACTAGAAAATAGCACTAAAAAACCGGAACGGATCCAACAGCAAATTAATGTGACACGTTTAGATATAAGTGAAATGGGTGCACATTATTGTTTGATCAATATTACAGATGTGACGGCATCAATAAAACGAGAAAGAGCGCTTGAAAAACAAGTTCAGGAAAGAAAAAAAGCAGAGCAGAAGCTGATAAAAAGGACTGACCAATTACAATCAGCTTTATATGCTTCAAATGCAGGTGTTTTTCAGTTTGAAATAACTGAAAATACAATTTATCTTGATGAAAAAGCACAGCATATTTTTTTTAATCACTTAGATGGTTTTATCTTTTCTTATCAGCAGTGGCTAAGTAATGTTTACCTAGAAGATATTGATAAGTTAGGTCGCTATATACAGTGTTCGATAAGTCAGCCCATTGGTTATCAGCTGGATTTTGAATTTCGAGTCATATTAAGTGATGGAGAAA
>JALSLS010000285.1 GCA_026988195.1 Methylomonas sp. | reverse complement strand
ATTTTAACCTATAGATATTAAAATTACGATGTACTTTAGAAACCTTGTTTTATCAGCTTTTTCTATTGCCGTGGTGGCTGGAATATTGTTTAGCACTTACCAAGCCATTTTTATTACTCCCATTATTGTAAGCTCAGAGGTTTATGAAGTTTTAGAACCTTCTGCTGCTCACCAGGTTGAAGCTTGGGCTCCCGAAGATGGGTTAGAAAGGCATTCGTGGAGTTTTGCAACCAATATTTTATTGTGCTTTGCTTATGCATTAATTCTATTGAGTGCAATGACTCTTTCAAACTCTATGACTGCCGTTAAAGGTTTGTTTTGGGGGGGCGCAGTCTACCTAAGTCTGTTTGTTGCTCCTGCTTTAGGTCTACCACCTGAGATACCTGGGATGGAAGCCGCTTACCTTGAAGGCCGGCAAACATGGTGGATATTGACCGTTATTTTAACCGCCATAGGATTATGGCTAATTGCATTTCAATCACCTTTAAATAAAGGAATCGGTGTCATTATGATAATAATTCCACATTTAATAGGAGCCCCTCAACCTGAAATACATGGGTTTGTAAATCAAGACCCAAAAGCAATTGAAGCACTAACCCAATTGTGGCACGAGTTTATAATACAGACGAGTATAGCCAATGCATTGCTATGGCTTATGGTTGGGGGTTTGTCAGGATATTTTTTTACAAAATATATAGCGACTATTGGTGATATATCTCAAGAATAGGGTATGAAATAATATCCCAAAGTTATAACGTGCGATTTTTACTTCAGGTGGAATGATCTCATAAGGCGCATAGTTACTCTACGTAACGAATTAGATCATTTTAGCTGGAGTAAAAAGACTCGTTAGAAATTGGAAGCATAAATGACTTGGGTACTGGCTTTATATGCCGAGCTGGATAAGCTAAGTTCAGCATTAATTAATTCATTCAATCAGTTTTTTTGTTGAAGATGAATCTTTAACCTCATCATTTAAAAAATGGCAGCAACAAGCTAAAAATATCAAGAAAGCAGTTGTCATTGTAAGTATTACAAGCCGCTGTATTAGCGGTAGAGCAAAAAAATGATAAACCGTTAATGAGCTTACCCAAAGAAGTGAGAGAATTGGTTTTACCTTTATTGGTTAAAGTATTTTCTTAAAACTATAGGATGTGTTGAGGCACGAAGCGCATCATTCTAAACGGTAAATGATGTGCCTACTAAGATATTTCTTTTAATACTTGATCAGAAAGCTGGGTGGCACCACCTTGGTTTTTTAAATTGTTTTTATAGCTTTATTAATCGTATTCTTGTTTTTTCAGAGGAGATTATTGTGACTAATATCAGTGCAAATGAATTGAAAACAAAGGGTGTATCAGTCATCCAAGCTGTACTAGATCAACAAACAGAGGCTGTTATTTCAGTCAGGGGTAAACAACGCTTTGTGGTGATGGGTGTTGAACATTATCAATATTTACGTGAATGTGAACTTAGTGCAGCCATTATTGAGTCTAAAGCTGATATAGAAGCAGGGCATTATATTAAGGAATCAGCGGAAGAACATTTAGCACGATTGGAAAGTATGGAGTGAGTTTTACACTGAACAATATAACCGTCGTGCTTTGCGTTTTATTAAACGTCATCCTGATTTAAAAAAACAGTACCTTAAAACACTGCAATTATTAGAAGTTAACCCTTCACATCCCTCCTTACGCTTATACCCTTTGCAAGGAAAACTAAAACATTTACATTCAGTTTCAATCAATATGTCATATCGAGTTACCTTGGAGCTAATGACAAGTGATGATCAAATTGTTCTTATCAATGTGGGTGACCATGAATCTGTTTATTAAAATACCTTAGTCTTAGGGGTAGATGATTGAAATGTGATGTGTTTAAGTAGGTGATAAATATATGGTTTGTTTTTATAGAGACCAATTTCAATTGATAAGTTCTTGATAATGCATAAATTAAGCTGGCTACTCTCTTGATCAGTAGGTTAATGGAATCTATTGAGGCCTGTAACGTATCTAGTTAGTGCCTGAACGAAAAAGGCACTTTTCAAAAAAACCATCACAAAATCAAAAAATATTTTTTGAAAATTATTTAGAGGCTGAAAAATCCGCTCATATCTTAGTAAAC
>JALSLS010000284.1 GCA_026988195.1 Methylomonas sp. | reverse complement strand
AGAGTTAATCGCGTATTTAGAGCAAGAGTTACAGGGGAATGAAACCGTATTAATTAAAGGTTCTCGTTCACAAAAGATGGAAACAGTTGTAGAAGCAATCGTTACAGGTTTCAGGACATAAAGGTTAGCAATGTTACTTTATTTAACAGATTATTTAATGAACTTTGATAGTGGCTTTCGAGTATTTCAATACTTGACCTTAAGAGCCATTCTAGGAGCATTAACCGCACTCGTTATTTCATTTATTGTCGGTCCGGTGATGATAAGAAAATTAACTAGAAAAAAAATTGGGCAGTCAATTAGAGAAGATGGTCCAGAAAGTCATTATGAAAAAGCAGGTACACCAACAATGGGGGGAGCCTTAATTTTAGTGGCTATATCTATTAGTACATTGCTTTGGGCAGATCTAGAAAATCGTTATGTATGGGTTGTGTTATTAGTCACATTAGGGCATGGAGTTATTGGGTTTGTGGATGATTACCGAAAAGTCATGCAAGGAAATAGTGACGGTTTATCTGCAACAGCAAAGTTGTTTTGGCAGTCAGCGATTGCATTAACCGCGGCTGTTTTTTTATACCAAACGGTTGAAGTCGCGGCTGAAACGCAATTTATTGTGCCTTTCTTTAAAGATGTCATGATTGAAATGGGCTGGTTTTATATTGTTGTCACTTATTTCGTTATTGTAGGAACGAGTAATGCAGTAAATTTAACAGATGGCCTTGATGGTTTAGCTATTATGCCGACCGTAATGGTGGCAGCAGCGTTAGGCATTTTTGCTTATCTCTCGGGGAATATAAAATTTGCAGAATATTTAGCTATTCCATATTTACCTGAATCAGGCGAGTTGATTGTTTTTTGTACGGCATTAGTTGGAGCAGGTTTAGGCTTTTTATGGTTCAACGCTTACCCTGCCATGGTTTTTATGGGGGATGTAGGTGCTTTAGCATTAGGGGCAGCATTAGGGATATTAGCTGTATTAGTACGCCAGGAAATTGTATTGATGATTATGGGGGGAGTGTTTGTAGTAGAGACTATCTCAGTCATTATTCAGGTAGCCTCCTTTAAAATGAGAGGGAAGCGAGTTTTTTTAATGGCTCCCATTCACCACCATTATGAATTAAAAGGTTGGCCCGAACCCAGAATCATTGTTCGTTTTTGGATTATCACCTTTATTCTAGTGTTAATTGGCTTAGCAACACTGAAGTTAAGATAAAAATGAATAAAGACATTATTTTAGACGCATTAGATGCTCAATTATCTTTAAATAAAGAATCAAGGGTCTTAGTTGTTGGTTTAGGGCAAACAGGTTTTTCAGTTGCAAAATTTTTACATAAGGTATCTATCCCTTTTGCAGTGATAGATAGTAGAGATAAACCACCTCTGAATGATGCTCTTTTAACTGATTATCCAGATACACCTGTTTTTACAGGTGGATTTGACGAAGCTGCTTTTAATGTGGCAACACATTTAATAGTGAGTCCTGGCGTTTCGTTACAGGAAATATCAATTCAAAAAGCACTGGGGGCAGGGGCAATATTGGTCAGTGATATTGATTTATTTGCTTGTAGTACAAATAAAACAATTGCCGCCATTACAGGGTCTAATGGGAAAAGTACAGTAACGACTATGCTGGGAGCAATGGGGCGGGCAGCAGGAGTTAATACCGCAATTGGAGGAAACTTAGGAACACCGGCACTGGATTTATTGGATGAAACTATTGAATTATATGTAATAGAGCTTTCAAGCTTTCAGTTGGAAAGAGTTACTTTATTAAATGCAACAGTGGCTACGGTATTAAATATAACAGAAGATCATTTAGATCGGCATGACGGTATCAGTGCTTATGCCAAAGCAAAACAAAAAATATTTTCTGGTAATGGGGTGATGGTATTGAATGAAGATGATGACATCGTAAGAGAAATGCAGGATGCAAATCGTAACACCATTTTCTTTAGTATCCATAAAAAAATAGGCTACCACCTTCAGAACTATCAGAGTGAAAGTTGGTTAATGAATGGCGAACAACCTATTATGCGCCAACAGGATTTACCTATGGAAGGTTTGCATAATGTAGCCAATGCACTTGCTGCGATAGCAATAGGGGCTGCTGTCGGGTTGAAAGAACAAGC
>JALSLS010000283.1 GCA_026988195.1 Methylomonas sp. | reverse complement strand
AAAAATGCCTAACCCTTTGCTTCAGCTTGAAGCTGCGGATATTGGATATGGTGATAAAGTCATCATCAATAAAGTGAGTTTATCGATTACCCCTGGAGATAGAATTGGCTTGCTGGGCCCTAATGGAGCGGGTAAATCAACGCTAATTAAAGTGTTAGCTTCCGAAATGCAACCATTAAAAGGCAAGTTTCAAACGGCTGAAGCTTTAAATATTGGTTATTTTGCACAACATCAATTAGAACAATTACGATTAGATGAAACCCCTTTATGGCATTTACAACAACTGGATAAACAAGCCACTGAAAAAGAGTTACGTAATTTTTTAGGTGGGTTTGATTTTAGAGGTGACAAAGTTGTTGAAATAGTAAAACCATTTTCTGGCGGTGAAAAAGCACGTTTAGTGCTTGCATTATTGGTTTACCAAAACCCTAATTTACTACTGTTAGATGAGCCAACGAACCATTTAGATCTAGAAATGCGCCATGCTTTAAGTATGGCATTACAGGAGTATACTGGCGCTATTGTGGTGGTTTCACATGATAGACATTTATTACGTTCAGTAACCGACCAGCTTATTTTAGTCGCCGATGGGGCAGCTAAACCATTTGAGGGCGATTTAGATGATTATCGACAATGGATGACTGAACAAAAAAGAGCACTCGCCGAATCTAATGATGAAGTTAAAACGACTGTTTCAGGTGTTTCGCGTAAAAATCAGCGTAAACAAGATGCTGCAAACCGCAAGCGCTTAAAACCTTTACTTAATAAATTAAAGAAATCTGAATTAGCCGTCGAAAAATATCATCTGGAGCAACAAGCATTAGAACAGCAACTAGCTGAACCTGAAATTTATAATGCTGAAAACAAAGATGGGTTAAAAAAATTACTAGCAGCAAAAGTCGCTGTGGATAATGCCTTAGAACTTGCTGAAACAGAATGGATGGAAGTTGAAGAGTTGCTAGAGGAGGAAGGGCTTTCTGGGGCATCATAGCAGTGTTATTTCAAATATTATTTAATTTGAGTTTATCTAAGATTAAGATGTGGTTACTTTATTAACTGCTAAACTTAGATAATATATTATTAGATTGTATGAGTGAGTTTTTATATGAAAGCGGAAATGAAGGATTTATATAAGCAAGGGGATAAGGTCATGATGGCTGTTATCTTGTTTCTTTTTGCATTTTCTTTGGCCTTAGCAGATTGGCATGATACTTGGGGGGAGGTTTTCACAATAGGCTTAGCTGCGGCTATTATCCCTGTTGCAATGATTTATTTATCACCAGGCTCTTTATTGACTCGATTAACTGTCGCCGCTTCGTTTATGGTTTTTTCTGCTTTAGAAATCCACCAAGCTCATGGTTTGGTAGAGCTACATTTTGGTATCTTTGTATTGTTGGCTTTTTTACTTTACTACCGTGACTGGGCTGTTATCGTTGCCGCCGCCGGTATTATTGCTGTACACCATATCCTTTTTAATTATTTGCAAGGTGCTGGCTATTCGGTTTATGTTTTTTCAAACGGTCCATCTTGGACGATGGTTTTTACTCATGCGGCTTATGTAGTTTTTGAAAGTATATTATTGGTTTATATGTCAATTCAGATAGCAAAGGAAGCTGTTATAAATGTAGAGCTTCAAGACATAAGTCGTCATTTTACTCGGGTTAATGGTGTTATTGATTTACGCTATCGTAAAGAAAATCCAAAGAGTGCTTTCGCTATGGACTTTAATGAGTTTATGAGTTCAGTAAATGAAGCGATCAGTAATAGTCAACAATCGGCAAGTCAATTATTGAATACAACGGATAATTTGCAGGAATTGAGTATTAATGCAAAAAATAGGATTCAGAAGCAAGAGAGTAATACAAGCTTTGTTGTCTCTGCTATTGATGAAATGGCGAGTACCATTCAAGCAGTTGCCCAAAATTCATTTGATGCAGCTTCATCAGCCCAAAAAGCGGATAAGCTAGTTGAAAATGGAACAGGGGTGGTTAATCAAACAATTCAAGTATTAGATGCTTTGGCTACGAGTGTTGACCAATCCACAACTGTTATTCGAAAACTAGAGGCTCATACTGAGCAGATTGGTTCTGTTCTGGAAGTGATTAAAGGTATTGCTGATCAAACTAATTTGTTGGCTCTGAATGCAGCTATTGAAGCAGCAAGAGCAGGAGAGCAAGGTCGAGGGTTTGCTGTGGTTGCTGATGAAGTTCGTACTTTGGCCAGTCGTACCCAGAAATCAACAGAAGAAATTAACCTTATGATTGAAGGCTTACAAAAAGAGACTAAAAATGCTGTTAATACGATGGCTACGGGTAATAAACAAGCGCATGAAGCCGTAGAGCAGGCAAACCGTACTAGTGAAGCATTCAATGCTATTGCTGAGTCTGTTGTGGTGATTAATCAAATGAATAGCCAGATTGCAACAGCAGGAGAGCAGCAAAAATCAGTAATTGATGAAGTACAAAGAAATATTAATACTATTGCAGAAATTTCTGTTGAAACATCAGGTGATGCCGAGAGTATCGCTACTTTTTGTCAGGAGCTAGGCCAGTCCTCTACTCAATTAAACCAATTAGTTGATAAGTTTTCCACCTAAATATGGTTTTTTTGAGTTATGTTTTACTGTCAGCAATAATTTGTTTGATTCTTTTTTCTTGTTCTTTGATATTTTCACATAACTGAAACTGAGCTAATGCTCTCTCTAAGTTTTGCTCGGCAAATTCAACTTTAAAATACTGATTACCTTCTAGGTAATCAGTAAAAAAACGCAAACCAAGTTCAAAGGGTATTAACTCGATAGCTGAATACAAAAAAGCATAATCGTGTTCTGTAAAAAAGGTGGTTGTTTCTTTTAAATAAGGGCTTAAAATTGCTTCACATAGATCAAGGTCAAGTATATTTGAGTGTGGAATATGGCAGCAGGAACGTAAACAGTCGGCAATATCATAATGAACCAGTCCTGGTTTAACGGTATCTAAGTCAATTAAGCTAATAATAGTGTCTGTGTTTTTAGCAAATAAAAAATTATTAAGTTTAGGGTCGCCATGCGTTATTCGTTCAGTTAACAAGCCCTGTTGTTTAGCTTTTTCAAGGTTATTTATTTTTGCTTCGAAGCGCTTTATAAAGTCCTTACATTGCCGTACTTTTTCAGACTGTATTTTATTTGCTTGATTTTTCTCTACTGCTTGATAGTGTAAAAAATATTTAGGGGTAATGTGAAAGCCAGGTAAGGTGTCATGAAATAAAGAAATGTCAGCATTATGCAATAAATGATGAAAGTGCCCTAAGGCATACCCGACTTGATTTGCTTGGGAATGGTTGCTTATTTGTTCTTTACTGACAGAGTTGTCAATAAATTCTAAAGACCTCCAAAAACATGACTCCTGATCTAGGTAATAAGCTTGTTGATCAACCGTTTTTAAAACACTAGGGATACTTAGTTTAACAGCGGTATGACGGGTAACCTTAATATGATCTTTTAAGGCACTTAAATTTTCCATTATCAAGTGGGGGGCAGGAAAAACTTGAGTGTTGATGCGCTGCAGAACAAAACAGCTTCCCTCCGTGTGCACTAAAAAAGTATCGTTAATTAAGCCATTACCTAATGGCGTAATCTTTTTAATAGTTGCACGGGTAAATTGTTTCGCAATTTTCTGTACTAGAGTTGACACTAGTTGTTTTTTAATAATTGAGTGAGCTGTGCTAAAGCAATGCCTCTATGGCTGAGTGAATTTTTTACTTCAGCTGATAATTCGGCAGAGGCTTTTTTATGGCTAGGTACCCAGAATACAGGGTCATAACCAAAACCATTTTCACCTATCGGTTGGTCAAGGATAGTACCTTCCCAAGTGCCTTGAGCAATGAAGGGTAATGGGTCATTCGCATGGCGCATTAAAACAATAACACAGACAAATCGTGCAGTACGTTGTTCAGCAGGAATATCTTCTAAATCTTTTAGTAATTTTAATAAGTTATCTTGATCTGATGCTCCAATGCCAGCATAACGTGCTGAGATAACGCCTGGTGCCCCACCTAAGGCATCTACAACTAAGCCAGAATCATCAGCAATGGCAGCTGAATTGCAATGTAATGCGGCATTACGGGCTTTGATGATGGCATTTTCTACAAAAGTTGATCCGGTTTCTTCGGCCTCTTCAACATTAAATTGAGACTGCGGAATAACTAGCTGCTGTTTTAGGATAGCTTGTATTTCTTTTATTTTCCCTTTGTTTCCACTGGCTAACACGATTTGTTGATGGTTCGAAAAAAGCATAATGAGGTTTTTCTGGGGTTAAGTGAATAAGGTTCAAAGAAAAGGGGGGAATTATTCCTTCCTTCTAACAAGAGGCTCATGGGGACAACCCAAAACTACGGATTGTCGAAAACCCGGTAATCAGTAGCTCCAAACAGATATTTTTAAACTTTCCGCTGGTTTTTTTTGCGTGCTATTTTTTTACAGAGAAGTCCATAAAGTAATTCTCTTCATCGACTTTGTAGAAATCAATATCAACTCTTCCATAATTAAGTAAATCATCCATAGTAACTAATTCGCCATTAGCTACATTAAGCCTATTTCTAAAATACTCGCCTAATTGACTGTTATTATGAGGTGTATGTATTGCTTTTCCATTTTGTTGCGCCCTAGAGCAGAGTAAAATTTTTCCATCATCAGTATTAATAGTAAAGTGTTGTCCTACAGGAGGGAAGAAATCAGAATTATAAAGATCAGCTTTTAAAGGGATATAAGCTTGATTTGGCTCTCTTCCTTCTCTTTTCCCCCAATTCAATCCTGAACGCTCGGATATTTTTCCTGACCTATTAATGAAAGAAATTTTTTCATTTTCTAAACCTAATGTTGGCTCATAATCTCCATTTTCCTCTTCAATGGCATTATGATTGGATAATACAGTACGATTATCACTGTATAGAGCAATCACTTCCTCTGCATCTTGGTGGGTGCAGAACAATGTATCATCAATTAATGATTGATAGTATTTATATGCGTGTAACGGATTACATTCAGTTGCTACTTCACGCTGTGAATTTCCAATAAATGCTTTTTGAGAGTAATTAGCTGACCCAGCAAAACCTTTTATAGGAATATCTCCGCGTAACCACGAATAAACTTTAGAATGGACAGGTGGATGATTTATTAAATAGCTACATTCAAATTTTCCTGATAATTCATTCTCCATTAAGTTTTTGAACCCAAGGTGATTGGTTTTAGAAAGACCGTCACTACCTGCCATACCAATAATTAAATGAACATTAATGTCTATTTCCTGTTTTTTTAGCTTCTCTGTATGATGAAACACCATTGCTGATGAAGCATACCCAGATACAATATATAGATCACTTCCGTTGTTATTAGCAGGTTGCAATAATACTTTAGAAAAAAGGTCTTCCGTAAATAGCTCTGAGCTCATTTTTAATACTCCAAATTAATATTTTTTTCAATTGCTTCATATTCAATTCCAGCAAATGTATTTAAAACGGCATCAAAAATTACTTTTACACCTTTTGGTGGTACTGCCATGCCAATTTGTTTTCTAACGCTCTCTTTTGAACCATAAAAAATAAAATTATCAGGAAATGATTGAAGTCTTGCGCGCTCTCTATTAGTCAAAGCTCTATTCTCTTTCCAGTGATAAACATGAGTTCCTCCACCACCACTGCCTGTAACAGTATAAGATGGTTTTTCAGGGTGTAACCTTTTATAAATTTGGCTTATTTTTGCTCCCTTTACATTTAACTCTAAATCTTTTGGAAGCTTTGCATTAAAGGCGTTTTCACCTGCCTTAATATACTTTAATCGTTCAACAACTTGTGGTGCATGTTTGGTATGTTCATTATTATGCGCATCACTTAGTATAGGAGGAACTTCAATAGCAGTTTTAGCAGAGATATCTATATTAGAATATGGCTTAGGCGAGGGAACTTTAAATTCTTTTTTTATATCATTTCGTATGCCGATAATTATAATTCTATGCCGAGCTTGTGGCACACCATACTTTTCAAATTTATATAAATGAGGTGTTATTTTGTAACCACACTCTTCTAATTCTTTCAATATTGTTTTAAAGGCATTTCCTTCATTAGAGTTTCTTAACCCGCCCACATTTTCAGCTAAGAACCACATGGGCTGAAATTTTTGTAAGATTTTTACCCCGTAGCTATACAGCGGCCCGAATGTACCGTTGATACCTTTTTGTTCGCCAACCATACTAAAATCATTACATGGAAAGCCAAAAGCTAAGCCATCAATGCTTGATATTCCACCAAGTTTATTAAAGTCTAAGTTTCTTATATCGCAACAAATTACACTTTTAGATTTTTTTCCCACAATATTATTTGAGTATGTGTCACAAGTATCTTTGTCGTAATCTGTTGCCCATACATGCTTGATTGTGAATTCTTCACCCTTATTTGATATGGCATTTGCCGCTGTCGCCGCGAAACCTATCCCTCCAGGCCCCGAAAATAATTCTCCTAGTCTAAATTGCATACTTTTAATTCCTCAACATAAATGTTTTTCTAGCTATTTTACACCACTTTTCAAAAGAGCCTCTTTTAAGCCTGTTGAGTTACCTTTTTATTGCTTTGCAAAAAAATCTCGGCAATAGCCTGCATTATCCTACCCACGGGCTTCCTGCCATAGTACGTTACTCTACTACATACCATATATGCCGCTACAATCCGGCACACAATGTAATCCATTGATTATGAAATAATAAGTGTTTAACTTAAGAGTCGTGATCCAGAGCGTGGGAACTGCTTTTATCTCGGTTAATTAAGGTTTATAGTACTAAGTAATAGAATCCAAAGCGTCGCGTTGTTTTTCTAGCAATTGATTAATACCATGCTCTGCTAGTTCCAGCATAGCGTTTAGCTCATCTTTTCTAAAGGCATGGCCTTCTGCAGTCCCTTGTACTTCAATAAATGCACCGGCATCATTCATGACTACGTTCATATCAGTTTCGGCATTGCTATCTTCGGGGTAATCTAAATCGAGAACAGGAATGCCATTATAAATACCCACAGAAACAGATGCAATTTGTCCGTGTAGAGGGTTTTTCTTGATCATTTTTTTAGCTAGCATATGCTTAATGGCAATGGATAAGGCAACAAAACCACCTGTAATTGAAGCGGTTCTGGTACCTCCATCGGCTTGGATAACATCACAATCAAGAGTAATGGTATGTTCACCTAGCGCTTTTAAATCAATAGATGCACGTAGGGAGCGCCCAATTAAGCGTTGAATTTCTAATGTTCGCCCTCCTTGTTTACCTCTACTTGCTTCTCGACCCATACGATCATGGGTTGATCTTGGTAACATGCCATATTCAGCCGTTACCCAGCCTTCACCCTTACCTTTTAAAAAACGAGGCACTCGTCGCTCGACACTGGCAGTACAAAGAACGCGAGTGTCTCCAAACTCTACCATAACAGAGCCTTCGGCATGTTTTGTAAAGTTACAGATAAACTTAACATCTCTTAATTGATCGGGATTACGTCCACTAGGTCTCATGCCGTTACTCTTTTGAAAAAACGGCACAGTATAACTGTTTTCCAATCCACTCCCTAGTGCTTTAGGATTTATTATTTAACAAAGCATCTTGCAGTTCGGCAACGGACTGAGGCCTAGCTTCAGGTTCAATTTCCATCGCCCAGTCAATAGCATGTAATAAATACTTAGGAAATGTACGTTTATAAGCTTTAACCGCAGGAAGCATGGTTTCTTTTTTTGCTCTGTCTGGCGCGGGAATTAATCTTTTTCCACTGATAAAACAACGCATGCTTGCGCCCACAGCATACAGGTCAGTCCATGGCCCTAATGAGCTTGATGTGTATTGCTCTATAGGGGAAAAGCCTGTTGTGAGAACCTTTGTTTGAGGTGTTTTTTTTGAGTGAGGGTATCCTCTAATAGCCCCAAAATCTAATAATAATGGGTCAAAATCCGGACGAATTAAAATATTTGCTGGTTTAATATCAAGATGAAGCATCTTTTGTTGATGAATAACCTCAATTCCAGTTAATAACTGCTTAAAAATACAAAGAAGCAATTGTTCGTCTTTTTTAATATGTTTATTAGAAATTATTTTGTCTAAAGTCATGCCATAGTCATAAGTCATCACCATATAAACGGTTTCATTTTCTTGAAAAAAATTGATGACGTCGACAATATTATGGTGCTTGAGCTTGGCAAGTACTTTTGCCTCTTCAAAAAAAAGCGCACGGCCTCTTAAAAACAGAGCTTTAGTTTCATCACTATGAGATATGACTACGTTATTCCATGTGCGATGGGCAAATTTTCTGGGTAGGTACTCCTTAATGGCAACCTGAACTTGATCTTTAAGCTGCCGAGCTAGGTAGACTGAACTAAAACCACCATGAGCCAGTTCCCGCTCAATCATATACTGGTCTATAATGGTGCCAGATTGAAGATAATTCCATTTGTTTTGGTATGTTTCAGGGTCGTAATATTCAGCCATAGATATTTTTTTAATATTACTGCTTAATTTTTAAGGATCGTGTATGGAATAACTTCCCGAAATTATAACTTAGGATTTTTGTTTCAGGTGGAATGATCTCATGAGGCGATAGCTAGCTACGCAACGAGTGAGATCATTCCATCTGGAGCAAAAAGACAAGTTAGAAATCGAGAGGTTGTTTCATACAATTTCCTAAGTATAGGATAAATAATGATTAAAAGTATGACTGCTTTTGCCAGTGATGAATTAGAAATAGATAACTTAACAGTTAATTGTGAGTTACGTTCTGTTAATCACCGATACTGTGATGTTTCACTCAAACTACCTGAAAGGCTACGCTTTGTCGAGGGAGATATTAGAAGCATCATTACCACATCCCTAAAACGAGGAAAAATTGAGTGTTCTTTAAGCTATAAAAAGCAAGCTAAACAGAAACAAACTATTACAATTGATGATGATGCGGTTAAGGCACTGTTACAGGCAACCTCTCAAATTGAAGACCTGATGCACAATGGCCGCCCTTTTACCGCATTTGATGTATTAAATTATCCGGGTATTCAACAAGAAACAGAAATAAATAAAGATACTTTATTGCAAGGTATTAGAACATTAGTAGAACAATCCCTTCAACAACTTGTTGTAGCTAGAGAGCGTGAAGGTGCGCAACTTTCTGAGCTTATTGAGTTGCGATGTAAAAAGGTGCAATTATTAGTTGAAGCGGCCAACCAAAGAATGCCTGAAGTATTGCAACGTATTCGGAGTAAAACAAAGGAGCGGCTTGCTGAGTTGGTTGTAGACCCCGATTTTGACAGGTTAGAACAGGAAATGGTTTTTCTTTCTCAAAAACTGGATGTGGCAGAAGAGCTTGATCGATTAGATACCCATGTTAATGAAGTGCTGAATGTATTAACTAAACAAGAACCCATAGGAAGGCGACTTGATTTTTTAATGCAGGAAATGAATCGAGAAGCCAATACCTTGGGCTCAAAGTCTGCAGATAAAGAGATGACACAAATTTCAATTGACCTGAAAGTCTTGATTGAACAGATGCGTGAACAAATTCAGAATATTGAATAAGGTATAGAAATGAACAAAGGTAAACTTTATATTATTTCTGCGCCATCAGGGGCAGGAAAAACTAGCTTAGTTAAACGATTGGTTGCAGACCTTGACCAGTTAACGGTTTCTGTTTCTCATACAACGCGAAAAATGCGAGTAGGCGAAACCCATGGAAAAGATTATTTTTTTTCTACCGTAGATGATTTTAAGAAAATGATAGCTAAGAATGCTTTTTTAGAGCATGCAAAAGTTTTTGATAATTATTATGGAACTGCGCAGCAATCAGTTGAGTATTATTTGGATAATGGAATTGACGTTATTTTAGAAATTGACTGGCAAGGTGCTCAGCAAGTTAGAAAAATGCTTCCAGACTGCCTTTCTATCTTTATATTGCCACCCTCTATCGAAGTTCTGCAGCAACGGTTAGAAAATAGAGGGCAAGATAGTAAAGAAATTATTGACCGTAGAATGCAAGATGCAGTGCAAGAAATGAGTCATTGTGATGAGTTTAACTATTTAATTGTTAATGATAATTTTGATCAAGCACTTGCAGAGTTAAGAGGAGTTGTTGTGAGCCACCGCTTGGAAATACAGCGACAATTAAAACAATTAGCACCTTTGTTAGAGAGACTTATAAAATCCGAGGGTTAGAATCATTTTGACTGAATTTTAAAGTTTCTTCTGTAACAACCTCTAGCCTGGCACGACGCCGAGTTCTCTTGCGTTTATTCTCAAGCTCTTCATTCCATTGGTGCATATTGACTCTTGGGTCGTTATGCCAGGAGCGATGAAAATACTCTCTAACGATGATGGGTTTGTTTTTGAACTGTTTTCTGTTGAGCTGTTTTATGACTCTGTTAGCGGCTACCTCAGAGTCTATGCTGACTAGGCCATGGTATTCAAGGGTATTTCTTTGATTATCTTTTAGGACTAGAATGCGGATTGACTCAATATGGCCTGAACGTTGATAAAAACTGCCTTTTAATAAGGGGTCTAAGAATGCAGAGATCTCATCGTCTTGGGTACTCGGAGGAATCCTTCTTAAAATTATGACCATATTTATTTACCACAGCAACGTTTAAATTTTTTACCACTACCACAAGAGCATGGTGCATTTTTGCCTTGGTTAGCTTGCTGATTAACTTTGGAAACTGATTTTACCACACCGTCTAAATACAGCCAGCGATCGGCTATTTTTATAAAGCGGCTTACTTCGTTCATCACATAAGGCTCATCTTCTAAGCTGTAATAAGCTTTAAACTCGACAATACCTTTGCTGTCTTTTTGATTTCCTTTTTTAGTTTTTACAATATCTAGATGTGTCCATACCGCTTCTTCTTTAGAAAAGTCAATAGATTCAGGTCGCTTGCTAGCACTCCAAGTTTCTAGAAGATACCCCTCATTCTTATCGGCGTAGGCTGTAAACCTAGAGCGCATAAGAGCTTCTGCGGTGTGAGGGAGGTTGATTTTTTTATGAAATGGCTCACAACAATGTGAGTATTCAATTTTGCTACCACAGAGGCAGTATGATTGTATGTCGGGCACTGTATCAGAAAAATAATTAATAGACTATTATCATACTCTGATTCAAAAAAATCTGATATTAAACTGAATGAAATTATTTATCTCTATTCTAATATTGAGTTTTTTTTCGCAGCTCTTACCTGCAAAAAAACTCTATAAATATAAAGACCAACAAGGCTTATGGCATTATTCAGATACGCCGCCTGAAACAGATCAAAAAGTAGAAGTTAGGCAGTTAAAGGCCGCTACTAAACGTTATATTTGGTTACAAAAAAAAGGAGATAAGCAAAGTCCAGAATATTTTGTGATTAATAATTATAAAGCTCCTATAGAAATTGAAGTGAGTTTAAATGAGGAAAAAAATGTTATTTCACAACCCGCACTACCCAAGCGCTTTATTGTCGAACCAGGACAATCTAAAACTTTATTTAAAATAACGGGAAATAATTTGTATAAATCATGGGGCTATTCCTTGGTATATCGGTATACCATTGGCAGCCCTTTAGCTAAACATGACCCGCAAGCAGTTTATTTTCCACCTTTTGAAAAGAATACTTCTGTTAGGATTTCTCAAGCCTTTGGTGGTAAATTTAGCCATACAGATAAGCAAAATAAATATGCAGTTGATTTAGTGATGCCCGTTAATACCCCTATCCATGCCGCTAGGACGGGCATAGTGGTTGAGGTCAATAATGATTTTTTTAAAGGTGGAACAAAACAAGCTTATATAAGTAGAGCCAATAGTATTCGAATTTTACATGAAGATGGCAGTATGGCCGTTTATGCTCATTTAGCATTAGAAACAGCGCAAGTATACCCAGGGTTAAAAGTCTATGCAGGGCAGTTAATTGGCTATTCAGGCAATACAGGGTTTTCTTCAGGCCCTCATTTACACTTTGCAGTGTTGTTAAATAAAGGGATGGTGTTAGTGTCTATTCCTTTTAAATTTAAGTCTGCAGATGGTAGTGTCGCTACTCCAAAAGTGGGGGCTTTTTTACGTAATTAATGGTAATCATTCAGGCTCTTTAGTGACATTTTCTTCGTAGGAGCGCCCGCTCTCGGTACACCGCTTCGCTGCTCCTCGATAATAGCTCCTGCATTATTCTACCTACTTGCATAATCTACATGGATGTAGTGAATGCAGATATTGTAGGAGCAAATATTTGTCCATGCACTAGTCGGCGTGATTAAAATAGAACTCTTTTCTCTGAAACTATCAATTACCTTCGCGCCGAGGGCGGACGCTCCTACATCATTGCCTGCTCACAAGCTGGATGGCTATAGCTTCTACTATTTTTCTAGGCTTTATTAAATATTTTAATCTGGTATCGTTGTATGCAAGTCAAGTTGAAAGGGCTTGTTAGAGACTAGTTTCTAGCGAGTTTCAAGTAAAAAATAAATTGTACTGATGAGTTGTAGCTAACTATCTCTAATAAACCTATATGAAAATATCACTTATTGTTGCGATGGCAACAAATCGAGCTATTGGCTTGAACAATGAAATGCCATGGCATTTATCAGCGGATCTTAAAAAATTTAAAAAAATCACCATGGGAGCTCCTATTTTAATGGGGCGAAAAACTTATGAATCTATTGGTAGACCTTTGCCGGGACGGACGAATATTATTGTAAGTCGAAATAGGGATTATCATCAGCCAGATTGTTTGGTTTTTAACACTATAGAACAGGCTATTGAATCATGTCAGGAATATGAGGAAATTTTTGTTATTGGAGGGGCAACCTTTTATGAAGCCATGATTGAAGTGGCTGATAAGTTGTATTTGACTGAAATAAATAAAGATTTTTTAGCAGATACTTTTTTTCCCGTTATTAATAAAAAGGAATGGAAAGAAGTGGCTAGAGAAGACATTTTGAATGATTCTACTGTTGATTTTTCATATAGTTTTATTACCCTAGAAAAAGTGAATTAAAGCGAATATGAGTTTTGTTATCCTTTCAGAAAAGCGTATATTTAGTCGATAATTAAAAACTAATTTATTTGCTTTAGAGGAAGGGTTATGTCGATAAAAAATAATAATAGACGTCAGTTCCTACAGCATTCTGTTTTAGGATTAGCAACTGCAGCATTTCCTGGTGTGCTGTTAGCAAAGAAGGGGCAAGTGAATAGCAGGCCTTCTCTTGGGTTTAACCCCGATGTGGAAATAGAAATGACGGCTAGGCAGGCTCAAGTCCCTGTTTTAAGAAATGGCCCGAATACACGGGTACAAAAATACTACGCCAGGTTGTTAAAAGGCCCTAAAAACACTTTACAGCATTTAAAAGGTAATTACCTTGGGCCTATTATTAATTATGAGAAAGGTCAGAAGGTACGTATTTATTTTAATAATGGGTTAAAAGAACCCTCGATTATTCACTGGCATGGGCTACATGTTCCACAAAAAAGTGATGGTCACCCAATGTATACCATCCAGCCCGGAGAGCGGTTTGTTTATGAATTTGAAGTAATGAACCGAGCGGGTACCAGCTTTTATCACTCACATACTCATGAGTTAACAGCAGAGCAGGTGTATCAAGGGCTAGCTGGAATGATTACGGTTACCGATGAACAAGAACAAAAATTAGATTTACCGCGAGGTAAATATGATATTCCTTTGGTCTTGCAAGATAGAACCTTTAATAAGCGTAACCAATTGCAATATTTGCATGGGATGCATGGAAGAATGACTGGATTTTTAGGTGATACCATTCTGGTTAATGGTAAACCCAATACGGAGTTTTCCGTTAAATCGAGGGCTTATCGATTTAGAGCGTTGAATGGATCTAACTCAAGAATTTATAAATTGGGCTGGGATGATGGAACCCCATTAACTGCGATTGGAACGGATGCAGGCTTATTAGAAAAGCCAGAAACTAGGCCTTATATTATGCTTGCCCCAGGAGAACGAGTTGATTTATGGCTGGATTTTAGCGGGCGAGCTGTCGGCTCAAAACTGGTGATGTATAGCTTGCCATATGCAGGTGCTATGCCCCCGATGTATGAAAAAATGAAGAAAAGAAAAGGCGGTTCTTCGAAAGGAATGGAAGGAGGTATGGGGATGATGGGGGGCGGAGGGTTGGCTCAAGGGACTAAGTTTCCAATCGTTTCGTTTAAGGTGACTGAAAAAATCAGTGACTCTCCTAAATTACCTAAACGCCTAGTTAACTTTGAGCGTCTTACTGGGCGTGATGCTGATAACAGGCATGACCCTTTACCTATAGCTATTTCCATGAAGCCAATGCGACCTATGCTAAATGGAAAGTCTTTCTCAATGGATAGAGTTTTGGATTTTGAACGTGTTCCACTTGGCTCAATTAAGAAAATTAAAATTTTCCATGACCATGGTATGAAAAAAGGAGAACATGGCGAAGAAAAAGGAAAAATGGGTATGGGTGGAATGAAAGGTGGTGGCATGATGCTTTCAATGGCTCACCCTATTCATCTACATGGGCAGCAATATCAGATTGTTTCTAGAAAAGCAGGCGGTATGCGTTTAGATGAATATGCTACGGTAAAAGAGGGCTTTATCGATACTGGCTGGAAAGATACAGTATTAGTTATGCCAGGAGAAGAAATTGAAATTATAAAACCTTTTCAGGATTTTAAAGGTTTCTTTTTATACCATTGCCATAATTTAGAACATGAAGATCTGGGGATGATGAGGCAGTTTTATGTCTATTAAGGAATGTGCATG
>JALSLS010000282.1 GCA_026988195.1 Methylomonas sp. | reverse complement strand
CTCCTAAAACTAATGCTAGAGCAACAGCTAAAAGAGTTTCATATTTTTTTAGCCTATATAACCAAACCGTCAAAATAGCACTGATGATTAATGCCATTGCAGCAAAAAACCAACGCTGCCAGCCGCCCGCCTCACTTAAAAAGCTAAAAGCAGCGCCTGTATTGTGGACATAAGTTAAATTAAACCCTGGAATAAGGGCGATGGACTCATAAAGGCGCATAGAGCCATGTATTGCTAGCTTGCTCCATTGGTCCAGCACAAGCGTAATAAGTGATAACCACAACCATTTAAGCATTTTGAAAAGCCTTTATTTGTTATTAAAGGCTTTTTGATAAAGCCCCTTTTTATCCCAATATCATTAAATGAAAAAGAATACGATTTAATCCAAAAAATATTTGATTTTATACTTCGTGCGGTCACGGATGCGGAGTTTATAAGCTGCTGATTTTTGTCGATAGCAAGGCGCTGAAACAGGCACATAGCAAGCTACGTAACTGTTTCAGCAACACAGCTATTGGCAAAAACTCAGCGGTTAGAAACCCGCAGTCGTGACCGCGCGAAGTATAATCTCTCTCTTGATGAAGAGGAGCTAAAAACAAACTTTTTTCCTTAACTTAGGCAGCTCGCAACAAATAAACCACTCTCATCGTTCCCATGCTCCAGCGTGGGAATGCAGCTTGTGACGCTCCAGCGTCACGGAACGCTGGAGCATGGGAGCTATGCTGGTGGTTTATTTATGACAAGTTACCTTAATAATATGGGAAGGTATATATTATGCAAACTGACGAACTTCGCCATCACCTGTAATATTTTCCACACATCGACCACAAAGCTCAGGGTGCTCTTCACTTACACCAATATCATGGCGATGATGCCAACAACGGGGGCATTTTTCATGTTCTGATGCAGTTACTTTTAATTTAATACCTTCAATTTCAGTTTGAATAGCCTCTTCAGGTGAGAACTTGTCCTCTGCTATTGCTGCGGCTGAAGTAATAAATACAAAGTGTAGCTCGGTTGAAAGCTTGTTTAAGATAGAAAAATATTCTTCATTACAATACAGCTCAACCTCGGCATTCAGAGATGATCCAATATCACCTTTTGAACGAACTTGTTCGATTTCTTTGCTCACCGCAGAACGAACAGCACTAATTTTTTCCCAAAACTCACGGTCCAGTGTGCTATCTGCATCAAGCTCAAACAAGCCCTCATACCAAGTTTCCAAAAAGATAGAGTCACTATGCTCACCCGGGATGTATTGCCAAATTTCATCGGCTGTATAACTGGTAATAGGGGCTAGCCAGCGCGCCAAAGATTCCACAATATGATACATCGCTGTTTGTCCTGAACGACGTGCCAAGCCATCAGGTTTTGCGGTATATTGACGATCTTTTACAATATCCAGATAAAAACCACCTAAATCCATGGCACAAAAATGATGTACTTTTTGATAAACCTGCTGAAAATGATAGCTTTCGTAAGCAGCAATAACCTCTTGTTGCAACTGATAAGCTCTATCAACAGCCCAGCGATCCAATGGCAGCATATCCTTAGCTTCAACTAAATCTGTTGCAGGGTCAAAGCCATCTAAATTAGATAACAAGAAACGTGCAGTATTTCTTAAACGACGATACCCATCTGAAGTACGTTTTAAAATTTCATCAGATACATTCATTTCGCCACGATAATCAGTAGCAGAAACCCAAAGGCGTAAAACATCTGCCCCTAAGTTTTTCATAATGCTTTGCGGCGCAACGACGTTACCCGCAGATTTAGACATTTTTTTACCCTCAGAATCAACCGTAAAGCCATGAGTTAACACCGCTTTATAAGGCGCCACATCATTCATTGCCACCGATGATAATAAGGATGATTGAAACCAGCCTCTGTGCTGGTCAGAACCTTCTAGGTATAAATCTGCTGGAAACCTTAATTGATCACGCTTATTTAAGACAGCTGCATGAGTAACCCCTGAGTCAAACCAGACATCTAAAGTATCCTGCATTTTGTCGTAGTCATCGGCATCATCACCAATTAGTTCAGCGGCTTCCAGTTCAAACCAAGCTTCAATCCCTTTTTGTTCAATACGTTTGGCAACTTCTTCAACCAGTTCAGCTGTGCGCGGATGTAACTCACCGGTTTCTTTATGAATAAAGAAAGTAATCGGTACGCCCCATGTGCGTTGACGAGAAATGCACCAATCAGGTCGCCCATCAATCATACTTTCAATACGAGCTTGCCCCCAATCAGGAATCCACTGTACCTGCTTAACTTCAGCTAAGGCCTGTTCACGTAATTTATTCTGATCCATAGAGATAAACCACTGAGGAGTTGCCCTGAAAATAATCGGTGTTTTGTGGCGCCAGCAATGTGGGTAACTATGCAAAATGGCTTCGTGATGAGCTAATTTACCGTGTTCTTTTAAAACTTCAACTACGTGGTCATTAGCATTAAACACATGCTCACCCGCAAAAAATTCAGTGCTGGGTAAAAACACACCATTACTATCGACAGGGTTTTCAACAGGCAAGCCGTATTTCATACCTACAATATAATCATCTTGACCATGACCCGGTGCAGTATGAACAGCGCCGGTTCCTGCATCAGTGGTCACATGATCAGCTAAAATAATAGGCACTTGGCGATTATAAAAGGGGTGTTGTAATAATTGTTTATCTAATGCTTCGCCTTTGCAATAAGCAAGGACGTGATGTTCACCAGCTCCATAACGCAACATGGTATCTTTTAATAACACCTCGGCAACAACTAAACGCTCTTGTTTACCCTCAATCTCACATTGAACAACCACATATTCAAGGTTAGGGTTAACTGCAACTGCTTGGTTAGCAGGCAGTGTCCAAGGTGTTGTTGTCCAAATAACAACTGATAAATCACCTTCACCATAATGATCTGGCACATTATGGCAACTGGCCATAAAAGCAGCTTCATCAATAACCTGAAAGCGCACGTCTATTGCTGGGGAGTGTTTATCTTCGTATTCAACTTCTGCTTCAGCTAAGGCTGAACCACAATCGGTACACCAATGTACTGGTTTTGATCCTTTGCTTAAATGTCCTTTAGTCGCAATTTTTCCTAATGAGCGGACGATATCTGCTTCAAAAGCAAAATCCATCGTTAAATAAGGGTTTTCCCACTCAGCTAAAATAGCTAGGCGAATAAAAGCTTCTTTTTGCGTTTTAACCTGTTTTGTAGCATAAGTACGGCATTCTTTACGGAACACAGCGGGGGATACTTTAATTCCTGCTTTACCTATTTTCTTTTCGACCATTAACTCAATAGGTAAACCATGACAATCCCACCCAGGCACATAAGGTGCATCAAAACCATTCAATGTTTTTGATTTTAAAATAATATCTTTTAGAACCTTATTAACAGCATGGCCGATATGAATCTCACCATTGGCATAAGGAGGGCCATCATGCAAAATAAACGGAGGGCGACCGGCTGCTTTTTCTCTAATTTTCTTATATAGTCCAGCTTCGTTCCATTTTTTTAAACGCTCTGGTTCACGTTGAGCCAAATTGCCTTTCATTGGGAAAGCGGTTTTAGGTAAATTAAGTGTTTTTTTGTATTCCATTTTTCTAGCTTCGACTATATAAAGGGTAATCTGCGTTTAAAATTTTAAAGGGGGGG
>JALSLS010000281.1 GCA_026988195.1 Methylomonas sp. | reverse complement strand
TCACGTTGAGCCAAATTGCCTTTCATTGGGAAAGCGGTTTTAGGTAAATTAAGTGTTTTTTTGTATTCCATTTTTCTAGCTTCGACTATATAAAGGGTAATCTGCGTTTAAAATTTTAAAGGGGGGGGGCTTAATGCATTAAAATCTGTTTCGCAACAATAATATCTTTTTTTATTTGTACTTGTAGCTCATTTAATGATTTAAAACGAACCTCATCTCTAATTTTTTTCTTAAAAAAAACTTCCACATACTGTCCATAGATTTCTTGATTAAAATCGAACAAATGCGTTTCTAAAATAACTCTTTTCCCACCATCAACTGTGGGTCGAGTACCTACATTGGCAATGCCTTGTATTTCTCTATCATCTATACCGGTCATAGTTACTGCATACACGCCAGTAATAGGCGTATTACGCCTAAACATGAGAATGTTAGCCGTTGGGAAGCCAATCGTCCTACCCCGTTTATTACCATGAGCAACCCTGCCACAAACAGAGTAATCCCTTCCGAGCATCATTTTAGCTTTAACTAATTCGCCTTGCCCTAAAGCATCTCTAATCAGTGTACTACTCACTCGATGTTGATTCACAAAAAATGAATCAGTCGATTCAACATTAAAGCCATATTCAAGGCCTTTTTCTGTAAGCATGGCAAAATTTCCACGGCGTGCTTTACCAAAGTGAAAATCATCCCCAATCACTAAGTGTTTAACATTTAATTTATCGACTAAATAGTCAGTAATAAAGTTTTCAGCATTATAGTTTGCCGTTGCTTGATTAAACTTAATGATAACAAGTTTATCAACAGCTAAGGATTTAAACTGAATAACTTTTTCTCGTAACCGAGTCAACCGAGAAGGCGCGTTATCGGCTAAAAAGAATTCTAAGGGCTGAGGCTCAAACATCATAACCACAACAGGAAGCCCTAAACTTTTACCCTTTGCCGCAAGCTTTTCTATCACCTTTTTATGCCCTGTATGTACCCCGTCAAAATTTCCGACGGTTAATACACAGCCATCTAGTAATGGTTTTAGATGGGTTAAGCCCCTAATTAATCGCATTAACTGGTAAAATAATTAAAAAAGGCTATCATTCTACCACCAACTCAATGGTTTATTCACAGTAACAGTCTTAATTATTGCTTAATCAAAGAGATGCTTGGTAAAACCCTAAGCTTGTTAGAAAAATTTGAAGGGTTGGCCTTTGGTCTAGTCTTTGTTTAAAGCTTGAATATAGAGATGATTCTGTTTTGTAATGGACACTCACCTTAAACTGTGAATGCAGCTTTTCAGTAAATATATGAATGTTAGATACGCTTGAAATTAATTTATTTTGTCTCAAAATTCTAGCTAGATTACTAGAAAAAAGGTTAGATTCAGGGAATTATTCTTTGTTATTATTTTCAATCGAGCCTGATATTCTATTGATACTAAAAAGTGTAACTCCTCACGTATATACTTCGCGCGGTCACGGATGCGGAATTTATAAGCTGCTTATTTTATCGAAATGGCGCGCCCGAGATGATTCGAACATCCGACATTCGCCTTCGGAGGGCGACACTCTATCCAGCTGAGCTACGGGCGCATATTGTGTAGAAAAGCAATTATACGGGAAAAAGCAATAGTCAGTTTATTTTTTAGCTTTCAGTTTTGCTAGCATCTGCTTTTGCTTTTTTTGCCGCTCAGCTTTTTCTTCTACTTGCTTTTGTTGTCTTTGTTGTTTGTTTTGATAGCGTTGCTTGGCATGATCTGCTGCGGCTTGATCCCACGCTGAAGGGTTATCCAAATCAGCCATAATAATACAGTCTACTGGGCATGGAGCAATACATAATTCACAACCGGTACACTCATCCGCAATAACAGTGTGCATGTGTTTATTAGCACCCAGAATAGCATCTACAGGGCAAGGGGGAAGGCACTTAGTACACCCAATACAGTCAGCTTCGATAATAAAGGCTACTTTTCTAGGGTGTTCGGTACCAAAATCTGGATTTAATGGTTTTTCATCTATTCCTAGCAAAGACGCTAATTTGGCAATCCCTAGCGCGCCACCTGGAGGGCATTGATTTATTTCTGCTTTATTTTCACTAATCGCTTGTGCATAAGGTTTACAGCCTTGATACCCACATTGTGTACATTGGGTTTGTGGCAATAAAGCATCAATTTGATCTGCTAGCAATAGAGTCATTTTAACTCAGCTTCCTGCCAACATAGATTCTATATCACTTTCTACTGTATCAATACCTTTTAAAGCATACTTGTCCGTTAATAATTCTAAGATAGCTGGGGTAAAAAAGGGGGGCAAGGTTGGGCCTACTCGCATATTTTTAAAGCCTAATGAAAACAAAGCGAGCATCATTAAAATGGTTTTTTGTTCGTACCAAGAAATATTAAAAGAAACAGGTAAATCATTTAATGCTTCCAAAGCCAAGGACTGCTGTAGCTCTTGTAAAAAGCTAATAATGACACTGAAGTCACTGCTTTGCCCAGCATCTAGTAACCTAGGAATACCCTCAATCTGACCAAAATCATGTGTTAGAAAGCGGTATTTAACATCACCTGCGGTAATGATTAGGGTGTTTTCGGGTAATGCTTGCGCTAATTCAGTGTAATATTTACGTTCTTTATGCCGGCCATCTGTGCCTGTTAACACAATAATACGTTTAATTTTTTCTGCTTTAATGGCATCTGCAATTTTTGTGGTTAACTCGGTTAACGCGGCAAGTCCGAAACCTATTTGGTAAGCTCCTTCTGTCAGTGTTGTGGGTACTTCACTTTGTTTGGCGATATCAATAATTTCACTAAAATCTTTGCGCTGTCCAGGTTTTCGATCTGCTATGTGGGGCACATCTGTCCATGCTACCATCCCCGTGCTGAACAACCTGTCTTGATAAGTCTTTTTGGGTTGTTGAATGCTATTAGTCGTCACTAAAATCGGCCCATTAAACTTAGGAAACTCTGTTTTTTGAGCTTGCCATGCACCACCATAGTTGGCGACTAGGTTAAAATATTTTTTAAAGGCTGGATAAGCATGGGCTGAAATGGCTTCTCCGTGGGTATAAACATCAATACCTGTGCCTGCCGTTTGCGCTAATAAATCGTCAATATCACGCAGATCATGTCCCGAAACTAAAATACCCGGGTTTTCTAAAGTATCTAAGTGTACTTTTGTAGGGGCGGGTGCTCCAAATTTTTTGCTATTGGCTTTTTCTAATAGAGCCATGGCAGATAAACCTAACTTTCCACTTTGCACAACTAATGTCAATACCGCTTCTATTGTGTTGTCTTTATTTAAAGTAAAGCTTAATGCTTGGTGCATAAAATGATATTGCTCGGCTGATTCAATATTCATTTCTGCATTATGTACTGCTAAGGACCCTAAACCTTTCACTGCATATAACAAAGTTTCTTGTAGCGCATGAATATCAGGGTCAAGTATTTCATTATCTTTTTCCACCCCAACATTTTTACCTTTATCAGTAAAAGCTTGTTCGTCAACAGCATCATATTGCCATTCGGCTTCTTCTGTTAATGTTTGGCTAAATGCTTGCTCATGTTTTTGTTGATAGGCAGCTAAAAATTGCTGTCTGATTGAATTTCTACGGCGAATGGCTTCATCAATTAAGCTGACAAAGTCATCTGCTGAGAAATTAACATTGGTTACCATCGAGAATAAAGCTTTAGCCATAAACTGGTTGGTTTTATCACTGACCAAGCCAAATTCTTCTGCTTGAGTGCAGTAAAATGCTAAGCCTTTTAAGCTAAACATCAGCATATCTTGCAGGCTGGATACATTTTCTTTTTTACCGCAAATCCCAGTTTTGTCACAAACTAGGTTTTTTTTGGCTTCTTGACAGTGGTAACAAAACATTTTTTATCTCTAATGATTTGGAGGTTTAAAAGAGAGTATTGAAAAAAGATTTAATTGGTTTTGTCCCCTTCACATCCTCGCAATTAGGGGATGACAAAATAAATCTTTATTTAATAAATTTGATGCTATTTTACCCGCATTCCTGGCTGAGCACCTTCATCAGGGTTTAACACCCATAATTCTTTTCCACCAGGGCCTGCCGCTAAAACCATACCTTCGGACAGACCAAAACGCATTTTTCTGGGTTTTAGGTTGGCAACCACAACGGTCATCTTACCTTCTAGCTCTTCAGGTGCATAAGCTGATTTTATTCCAGCAAATACATTACGTGTTTCATCACCAATATCAACCGTTAATTGCAATAATTTATCCGCACCCTTTACATGTTCGGCCTTAATAATTTTGGCAATACGTAAATCAATTTTGGCGAAATCATCAAATTCAATTTCCTCTGCAATCGGCTCACATTTTTTTATTTCAGGCTGTTGCTCTGTTATTAAGTTATCTTTTGATGCCTCAACAATGGCTTCAATTTTATCTTGTTCAACACGTGTCATTAAGGGTTTGAATTTTTTAATCTCGTGATCAAGCAGCGGTTGTGCTGCTGATGGCCAGACCTGTGCTTCAATATTTAAAAAGTCTTCGCTATTTTCTGCTAATACTGGAATCACTGGTTTTAAATAGGCAACTAATAAGCGAAATAAATTGATACCCATTGAACAAATATTATGTAGTTCAGTATCTTTACCTTCTTCTTTAGCCACCAACCAAGGTTTTTTCTCATCAATATATTGATTCGCTTTATCTGCTAAGGCCATAATCTCGCGCATGGCTTTACCAAATTCTCGGTTTTCGTAAAGTTCAGCAATCACTGTATTGGCATCAATAAATTGCTGGAATAATTCAGGTTCTGCACAGGTGGGGGATAATTTCCCTTCAAATCGCTTTTTGATAAAACCACTGCTTCGGCTAGCAATATTAACCACTTTACCCACGAGGTCTGAATTGACCCGTTGGCTAAAATCATCAAAGTTTAAATCTAGGTCATCAATGCCATTGGTTAATTTAGCAGCAAAATAATAACGTAAATACTCTGGGTTTAAATGTTCTAAATAAGTACGGGCTTTTATAAAGGTGCCACGTGATTTAGACATCTTTTCACCATTAACGGTTAAGAAACCATGGGAAAAAACAGCGCTTGGTGTTCTGAAACCTGCGCCATGTAACATAGCAGGCCAGAATAAGGCGTGAAAATAAATAATGTCTTTACCGATAAAGTGATAAAGCTCTACATCACTGTCTTTACCCCAGTATTCATCAAAATCTAAGCCTTGCTTATCACATAAGTTTTTAAAGCTGGCCATATAACCAATGGGAGCATCTAACCAAACATAAAAATATTTACCCGGTGCATCGGGAATTTCAAAACCAAAATAAGGTTTATCACGAGAAATATCCCATTGATGCAGCCCATTATCCAGCCATTCAGCCATTTTATTACGAACTTCAGTTTGTAAATGACCTTCTGCTTTTGTCCAGCTCTCTAGCATTTCGGTAAAATCAGCTAAATCAAAAAAGTAATGTTCTGAATCTTTTTCGATGGGCTTTTCACCCGAAACCACAGATACTGCATTTTTTAATTCAATGGGTGAATAAGTTGCACCACAGGCTTCACAGTTATCACCATATTGATCTTTCGCGCCACACTTTGGACATTCACCTTTGATAAAACGATCAGGTAAAAACATATTCTTTACAGGATCATAGGCTTGGGTAATGGTACGCTTACTAATATGCCCATCTTCCCGTAAACGGGTATAAATTAAACTGGAAAAATGTTTGTTTTCTTCTGAGTGGGTGCTATGAAAATTATCAAAAGCCACACCAAAGCCATCAAAATCTGCACGGTGTTCTTTTTCAACATTAGCGATTAGTTGTTCAGGGGTAATACCTTCCTTATCAGCACGCAACATAATAGGCGTACCATGAGCATCATCTGCACAAATATATAAACAGTGATTGCCACGCTGTTTTTGAAAGCGAGACCAAATATCAGTTTGAATATATTCAACCAAGTGACCTAAATGAATGGGGCCATTAGCATAAGGTAGAGCACTAGTAACAAGAATTTTTCTTTCAGACATGGGTAAATGATAAGCGCAACAAAAACGAACCAATCATTATGCCATAAAACAGCATCACTTTCATGAGCTTGAGGCGGTTAACGCTAGATTTATAAAATAGTGGTATTTTTTAAGGGCGTATTTGTTGCCAGTTGCCTAAGTTAATGTAGGATGTGCTGACGATAGGAAGCGCATCGCTTGCGGTTGATGCGCTTCCTATCGTCAGCACATCCTACTTATTTCCTTACCTTAGACGGTGAGGAACTCATTGCTAAACGCTCTAGCGTTCCGTGATGCTGGAGCGATGGGGTATTCTGTGCCCATTCCTTAGAAAGAATAAAACCTTTTACGAAGTGTATGGTAATGCTTGACGCCTGTTTCAATATATTTCTTTGCTTTGTCCATTTCATCTCTTCTTACCGCAAAACGTGCTTTTTTCATTTGCGATGAAGCCTTCATTTTATTAGGCCCAAGACGTGTCACTTCAATTTCTTTTGCTATTTGTTTGGTATCTCTAAGGAAGCCTAAAATAACATCCTTATCTGCACCACTGTTGATTGCTGAAAGCGCCGCTTCAGCATTCTTTACTGTGGTTTCAATAGCATAAATAACCTCTTCTGTAGTTGGATTCTCTATTTTACCTGCTGCACTCACTAATGCGGGTGCAGCTGATAATGTAGCTGCAAGCAATATAGTTGAAACTATTTTCTTTGTAAAAAACATATATATCCCATTGTAATTTGGTCTTAAATAACCAAAATATACAGGATTATTATATTACGTCAACAATACTCGCTGATGCACGCTTAACATCTAAAAATATCAACCCTAGTTTAGCCTTGGGCTTGGCTAAAACAGTTAGAACAGCTTCCTCTCCCGCATGTGTCATCAGCACATAGCCATTATCACCTTTTATTAAAACTTGTTCTAAAGTACCCCTGGCCAATTCCTGTGCAGTTCTATCTCCTAAAGATAGCATTGCGGCACTCATTGCACCTACTCTATCTTCATCCATATCCGCTGGCAGTGCAGATGCCATCATCAAACCATCGGTAGAAATAATCCCTGATGCCTCAATATCGGCAGAGGTTCCATTTAACTCATTAAGAATTGAAGTTAACATATCTGAACGCATAATTTTTCTCCTGAAATTTTAATCTTTATAAGCAGCTGCAAGGTTAGAAAATAATTTTTGACTCATACCTGAAATCTTCAAAAACCTTTCTAATTCTTCAGCTATGCTAGCTTCTTGATAGGATTGTTGCATGGTTAACAAGGAAAACCCTGTTGCTGCATTAATCGCAGACAAAACTTTTGTACATTTTTCAGGGTCATTACTGTATAAGTTAACCACTAAAGGAATTAATTGATTGTTTATCAATGTCATCCCCCCTGACATAAACTCAACGGGTAACTTAACTTTGACATGAACATCACCAACCTTATACATAGCTTCTGTATAGCTAGTATCAAAGTCTTTAGTAAAAAGCCCTTCTAACCATTGGGTGTGCATTGCTTGTAGTGCTTCAACCCGCCCCTCCAAATAAGGTTTTGTTTCTGGGATTAATGCCAAAGCCGCATAAAAAGTTTCAGTAACTGAGCTTAAGCTAGGGATTATTTGTGGCCCCACTTCCTTTAACAGTTTTTCAGACTCTGTCGTTAATCCTGTAAATGATTTGGCATATTGGGTTAGTTTTTCAAAATCGTGTGTCATAACTCTATTGCTCTCCTTTGTGTGATGTCTGAAGTATAAAACAGAGTAAAATACTTGGTATTTTAATTTATTGTTTTGTGATGCTCTTCACATTGACCGTTAGATAAGCAGTAATTAATACCGACTTGAAGCTTCACTTTAAGCAAGGATAAAATAAGTAACTCTCTTGATATTATATAAAATGGTACTATATCCCTAGTTGATTACTAGGTTATTATTTTAATTGGAGTCTTACATGACACAAATCACCAAAGCAGCTGTAGAAGAGTTGCTTAAATCTATTATTGATCCTAATGTCGAAACAGATTTAGTTTCTGCTAAATCTGTTAAAAACATTATGATTGAAGATAACAATGTTAGCGTAAGCATTGAACTAGGCTACCCTGCTAAAAGTTATTTAGGTTCATTACAGATTGCGGTAAAAGAAAAATTACAAGAGCTGCCTAGTGTTGGAAATATTATGGTCAATGTGACCACCAATATTATTTCTCACTCGGTACAGCAAAGCTTACAACCGATCCCTAATGTCAAAAATATTATTGCTGTTGCTTCAGGTAAGGGCGGGGTAGGTAAATCGACAACTTCTGTTAACTTGGCTTTAGCCTTAGCCGCTGAAGGTGCAACTGTTGGTATTCTCGATGCTGATATATATGGTCCTAGTATTCCAACTATGCTTGGTTTATCAGGTTACCCTGCCAGTGACGATGGTAAAAGGATGAACCCTAAGGTTTCTTTTGGTATTCAAACTATTTCTATTGGTTACCTGATTGAAGAAGACCAGCCCATGATTTGGCGTGGCCCCATGGTAACGAATGCCTTACAGCAATTATTGAAGGATACAAATTGGGATAATATTGATTATTTAATTGTTGATTTACCCCCAGGAACAGGCGACATCCAGTTAACCCTAGCGCAACAAATTCCTGTAACAGGGGCTGTCATTGTGACTACTCCTCAAGATATTGCTCTAATTGATGCTCAACGTGGCCTAGGTATGTTTGAAAAAGTGAATGTTCCTATCCTAGGTATTATTGAAAATATGAGCACCCATATTTGTAGCAATTGTAATCATGAAGAAGCTATTTTTGGTCAAGGTGGCGGTGAGGCGATGGCTAAGAAAAATAATATTGAATTATTAGGCTCCCTGCCTTTAGATATTCAAATTCGTGAATTTGCTGATTCAGGTAGACCTACTGTTGTTGCTGACCCTGATGGTCGTCCAACTGAAATCTATAAATCAATTGCCCGTAAAATGGCAGGAAAACTGGCTTTAAAAGGTAAGGATTACAGTAGTAAATTTCCTAATATTGTTATTCAAAATACATAGTCCACATATACTTCGCGCAGTCGTGACCGCGCGAAGTATAACTGAGCGGGCAAACCCCCGCTCTACATATCACCAATGGGGGCAGCATGAGCATCTGCTATAAGTTGATTAATATTACTGCCTGTTAATGATTTTAAAAACTCGACTAAATCACTCATTTCTTGCAGAACTAACCCTAGCGGTTTAATCAATGGATCTAGCGCTTCATTTCTTACTCCACCCTGATTATAAAATGTAATAACCTGCTCTAAAGTCGATAGAGAGCCATTATGCATATAGGGTGCAGTTAAACTAATATTACGTAATGAAGGGGTTTTATATTTCCAGCGATCTTTTGGGTTTTGAGTGATTTCATATTGCCCCAAATCATTAAATTTTGTTTCAGAAATAGAGGCTAGTTGTTGCTGATCTATCTCTACAAAGATACCCGCTGCAATTTGAACTTTCTGGGTTTTAGAAGATACCCCCATCGAACTTTGATAACCCACCCCAGTATTATGTAACTGGTTATCGCTAAATAAAGCATAGTGTTTTTCAATAGTATGACATGTGCTACAGCCTGCTTTTCCAGTAAATAACTTAAATCCCTTTTTTACTGCGGTATTAACCGCCTTTTTTTGTTTTCCAAAATACCACTGATCAAAAGGAGAGTTGGCAGAATTTAAACTCCGTTCATAACTGGCAATAGCCTGACCTATCGTCAGCATATTAGGCGGATTTTCAAAGCTTTGTTCAAACAACCCTATATAATCGGCTAAAGAATTTATTTTATCCACCACATAGCCAACGGAGGGATTTCCCATTTCATTATGCGCTAATAACGGCCCCCAAACTTGTTGTTCTAGGGTGTTTTCACGACCATCATGAAATAATAGTTTTGCATAAGCAACATTATAAATGGTGGGGCTATTTCGTCTTACTGTGCGTCCTTCAATCCCCACTGCTATTGCCATTTCATTACTGCTAAATCCTTGTTCAGGTATATGACACATCGCACAGGAAAAAGTATTATTTAAAGATAGGCGACGGTCAAAAAATAACTTTCGGCCTAAAGCGATTTTTTTTTCGTTACTAAGGTTATCACTAGGGGCAGGCGCGAGAGGCAGCCCTAATTGAGGTTTCCAGCTATTATTGTACAAATAAGCTAACGACTGTTTATTATCAGGTAATAGGGCTGTGTTTGAAACTTGCTGACTTTTATGACTTACTTCATCAACCAGTGTTTTGACATCGTTAACCAAAGTATCCGCATGTAAAAATGAAACACTATATATATTACGTAATTGCTTATCTTGATCAATCAAATATACCCGTAAAATATGCGAAAAAGTCCCAGTAAAATTTCCTTGCTCATCATAGTTCTTTTGAATATCTTGTTGGTACTGCTCTAAAATCGGCTGTAATTTTTGCTCTGATTCAGTCGTTAAAAACTGCCAATCGACAATATCATTTTTAAAGCCTTCCCCATATTGACCCATGACTTTTGGGGTATCGTGCAGGGGGTTAAAGCTCAATGTGAGCAACCTTAATTTTTTTGCTAGTTGCGGCTCTTTTTGTAATCGTCTATTTATTTTGTGAAATACGCCTGTAGCCAAAGGGCAACCATTAACATCACTGCAAGTAGAGTAAATAAAACTAAGTAAAACGATTTTATCCCCCATAAAATCAAATAATTGCTTTTGCTGGTGAGTCTTGGTTAATACAGACCCATCTGTTGCTTTAGCTATAATGGGTAATGAATAGCTACCGGCTTTAGGGGCTTTAAATGTTAATGCACTGTAGCCTGGTGCCAGAACTATCGGATTAGCATTTATTATTCCGGCATACAGTAACCCAATTGCTACGATGCTTGGTATTATTTTCATATCTGAAAAAACCTCTAAGGTCGGGGTATTATTTGTAACCAGTTGTCTAACCCCCTATGCGAAATTTTACATAGGGGGCGTTATATACTTCGCGCGGCCACGACTGCGGATTTCTAACCGCTGAGTTTTTGCCAATAGCTGCGGTGCTGAAACAGTTGCGTAGCTTGCTATGCGCCTGTTTCAGCACCTTGCTATCGACAAAAATCAGCAGCTTATAAATTC
>JALSLS010000280.1 GCA_026988195.1 Methylomonas sp. | reverse complement strand
TAATACAAAGATAGTAGGCAGTGCTTCTCAACAGAAACCCGTCCTCCCTACCCAATCTTCATCTGAAAAATACTTATCTCAACATAAACAAATTAGCGCTGAAGATATGTTTACAGGTTTTTTAATCTGGTAAGGAAACTGGCAATAAATCCTCCCTTAGGTTGTGCAGATTTTTTGTTTCTGCTCAAACTAGGGAGCTGGAAGAGGGACTTTAGTCCCGCATTGGATCGTACGAGGCTAAAGCCTTACTTTCAAGTTGATCAAATTATTACCTGCACGTTCTTAAGCAAAAATTACTTATTTTCACTCTTCATTAGAAAGCAATTACGTATTTAGATTACTTCAAGGAATACCTACAAAATGTATAGTCCTTTTTTTCAACTTCAGTCAAACCCTTTTAGTCAGGCTCACCCTGAGAAAAGTGTTTTTCTACCCACTAGTCACCGCCTAGTGCTTGAGTTACTATCAAAAGAAGTTAATAACTCAAAGGGTGTGTTTGCACTTATTGGTTCTATTGGGGTAGGAAAATCATCTTTAATTAAAGCCCTGATTGAAAAATATAAAAACCAAGAGACTGAAATATTTTTTAAGCATTTAAACCCCAGCTCTTCCCTTCAGTTGTCAGCATCAGAGCCTAATCATATGGCTCTGATTATGAAAACTTTTTCTGATAGCTGTTCGCTCGACACGACATCCCCGCATAACAAATCTGTTTTTATTTTAGATAATGCCAATAATTTTAACAGTCAATTTCTAAATAATATTTTAGAAAAAGTTTCACAGAGAAATAGCACTAACCAACCTACATTGTTAATTTTAACTGGGCAAGAAAAATTACAAAAACAGATCAAAAACCTAACCGCAGAGACTCATTCACCAGCCCTATTTATAAAACAGTTTTTATTAAAGCCTTTTGAAAAAGATGAAACAATAGACTATATAAATCACCGTTTGTCATGTGCAGAATACTCTAAAGGCACACTATTTGACAGTGGAGCGGTTCAGTCTATAGTCAACCTTTCTAAAGGTATTCCATGGGTTATTAATACCCTCTGTAGCGTGAGTCTATTCCAAGCCAGTCTTGATAAGCAAGGCATTATTACCAAGGAAACTGTCTCTGTAGCAACTGAGTTTTGCTTTTTAGAAAACACAGCTCAAAACTTACCACCAATAAACTCTGCCCACTCACAGCTTACTGCTGATTCTAAAATCAAAACATCAGAATTAAACAAAACCGATATAACTATCAGGCAATACCCTAAAAACATCATAAGTACAGCAGCATAAATACCTATTCATACTTGTTAATAAACCATAGCTTGAGAAGATCGCATTGTCATATCGACCAGAAGGGCGACTGTATGGGTAGGTACTAAAAAACCAAAAATAAAAAGTTACCCCTCTCTGATTAAAAGAGTTGCAGAGTCAAAAAAAATACACGATACTTAGTTATTGGATGTCCCTATTAATATACTTTAAGGTAACTACTCATCCTATAAAAAGTAACGTAACCGTTCACCTCCCCCTTTGAAAAAGGGGGATTGAGGGGGATTTGTCTAATAAAATCTCCCCTAACCCCTCTTTTCCAAAGAGGGGGGACTGAACGGTTACAAAGTAACATGTGCTCTTAGCCCCGTATCCCACGTGGGGAGAGGGCTTAAGAACACATGTTATGGAGTGAGTTGCTACTGACTTATTGAGTCAATTCAAGTATTCTCACACATACTGTTTAACTACTGGAACTATTAAACAATGAAAAACAAGATCTTAGGACTGTTAATCGCAGGCATTATCGCTACTCCTCTTACCGCTATTGCTAACAGTGGTGATAACCAATACCCTGCTACCAATTTTCAACCCACTGTCATTTTTGCTGATGAATCTGCAAAATCAGCAGGAAGTTCAGAAAAGTCATCTTTTGATTCTGCCTATCCAGCGGCAAATTTCCAACCCACCGTACTTTTTATTGACCCTTCAGCTACCTCAAGCATAAGTGCATCAATGGGTGAAAAATCAGTATTTGACCCTAAATACCCAGCAGCAAACTTTGAGCCTAAGGTTATATACCCTTAAGGAACGAAGGTTCAATAATACTAATATCGCTGGGGGAATATTTTATATATCCCCCTAGCTTAATATTTTATAAAAAATTAAATAAAGATAAATTTTGCACTCGAGAATAAGCCTGCTGAGCAGCCTGCAAAGCTGTTTGTTCTAAATTAAAACGACTGATTGCTTCCGCATAATCTAAATCTCGCACATCAGAAAGCGTGGTTTTAATATCGACAACGAATTTCTCATTTTGAAACTCTTGATCATCCAGTGCGCGCATTCTTGCACCCACGGTTGTTCTTACTTGCAGAAAATTATCTAAGGATGCATCTAAATCTGCTAAAACATCATTGACTGTTTGGCTAAAAACACGCCCTGTATCCCCCGAAGTAAAACCTGTATTATTTAAAAAATCGCCACTTATTTGTTTAATTTGTACAGCCGCCGAGGTACCCGAACTAATTGACTTGAAAACAACCGGGTCAGCTAAAGCATCGACTTCTATCTTACCTTCAATAGCTGAGCCGATAATCTGTTTGTTGATTGCTTTTATAACAGCTTGATGACTCCCATAATTACCATCCAGTGTAATGACCTGCTTATTACCAGCCTCATCGTTTAATTCAAAAGAACTGGGAGAGCTTGTGTAGTCATACACGGTTGAGATTTTGGTTCCGGTAATAGAGCCGCCTAAATCAACCCCATTCCCTGTTTCCTTGCTACTAAAGCCAAAATCCGTTAAAAATCCCCCAACAACAGGACTTTTATCATAAATTGAAATAGAAGAATCTTTTCCTTCAGTAGTAGAAATAAATTCAATTTTATTGCCATTATTACGTGCTTCTACCCCTATTGCTGCCAACCCTACGTTTGAGTTAATAGCTGAAACAACAGCATCTAAATCAGCATAGTCGTCATTCAGTGTCACCGTCACTGGTTGAGCTACCACCCCCGTTAACCCTGCAACAGCTGTAAAATCAGTTAATACCCCCCCTGTTGCAACCATTTCCAGTGTTGGACTGGCTGCTGTACTACTGGTCTTAAACTGAATAGGGTCTGCTGCAGGGTCAACCTGAACTAAGTCTTTGTGTGCAGAGGAGCTTAGTGAAATTTGTAATGCAATATCTTCCAGTAACTCTGCCTGTGTTGCATAATCCTTAGCTAAAGTAATGCTGACTGGATCAGCAATATCCCCATCGACAATGATATTGAAATCTGCATTGGTTCCTCCTGTCCCCAGATCATAATTTAGAGGAAAAGTTACACTGCTTGCTGTTAATGTTCGGCCTTTGTCACTGCTTAAATCAAAAGTTGTCGGTGTTGCCTGGTATTTTGCCCCAAAACGAACAAACCTATCACCTGTAATCACAGCCTCTGGCACTTCATACTTCTGAGACAAGGCATTTGATAACGATTGTAAAGTATCAAATACACTACGTTGATTTAACTCAGCCCCATCTATGGCCGCGTTAGCTTCCTGACTAACAGAAGAAATATTACTAAAAACATTAGAGCCCAAGTCACCATCAGCCACTCTTCGCTCGGGTGCAATATCTAAAGCTCTTTGGTTAATTCCACCTTGATAGACATAAGACCCTACCTCAGCACTCCAGGCAACAGCCGGAGTAGTTGATAAATCCCCAGAAAAAATATACTCACCATTGGCATTTTTAGTATTAGCCACCCCAACCATTTGTTGTAATAACTGATCTATCTCTGACTTAATAGCGTCACGATCTTGAAGCGTCAGTGTTGAATTTAACGCTTGAACCGTTAATTCTTTCGCTCTAAATAAAATGTTTTCTGACGTTTGTAAACTACCTTCTTCTATGCTCAAACGTGAGCGAGTCATTGCAATATTATCTTGATACTGTAATGTCTTATCTATTGATTCTTGTAGACTTAATGTCCTTACTGCTGCTGCAGGGTCATCACTTGGTGTTAAAACTTTTAGCCCAGATGACATTTGCATTTGGGTTTTAGACATTTTTACCTGCTGGGCATTCATGGCGTTAACGCCTAATTGCTGAGCCCATGATGTTGAAATTCTCATAATCTACCCCCTAACCGCGCCAAGCAAGGAATCAAACAAAGCATTACTAACTGAAACCATTTGAGCTGCTGCTTGATAGGACTGTTGAAACTTAATTAAATTAGCCGCCTCTTCATCCAAATTAACACCGGATATATTTCCCCAAGAATCTTTAGCATTATTCAATAAAGTTTCCTGCGCTGCTGATGCTATTTTTGCTGAACTGGTTAGCACTCCCACTTCAGAAACCACTAAACCATAACCGCCTTGAAATGAAGCAGTCCCTCCCAGCATACCTTGTTTATTTTCTAATCCTGCTAACAGTAGCCCATTCCTGTTATCCCCAGGCATAGGGCCGTTAATAACATAGTCAACGTTATTACTATCTGTTGCGATATTAGTGGCTAAAGCCACTTTTCTTGGGTCTGTTATATTTTGCTGTATAGTACTCGCAGCTGTAAACGTAGGCCTTATTAAAAAAGAGTCTCCTGCCGTTAAATTAGCTGAGTTAATAGTAATACCAGGTAGTGTTGCAGGTGATGTTGCAACTAACCCCCCCCCTCCCGAATCAGTGAGTGTTAACCTGCTATTATCGGTTATCCGCGTTAATGTGTAGCTAGGTCCCGTGCCCACCTCTAGCTGATAGTCACTAAAATCAATATTTTCAATGTTATTCTTATCAAACATCACGGTGACTGATGATAGCGCTGAGTTTGTGGTATTTGCTGAGACAGGAATAGGATCAACTCCCATACCCTGACCTTTAAAAAATAATTCACCGGCATTACCATCAAGGTCAAACCCTGTTTCATGGATATTATTAAACTCCATGGCAATACTAGCAGCCACGCTACCTAAACGTTGCTGAGCAGGATCTAATATTTCATCCCTAAACCTTATAGTTCCCGCTAATTCCCCACCTGAAATCTGTCGCGTAACAAGTCCTTCTGTACCAGAGGGTGTTTTGATAAAAACATCTAATTTTGATGAGTCAAATACAGTAGGTTTAGTAATAACAGAATTGGCATTAGTATCCAGCACGAGGACTTGCCCCTGTCCCATAAAAACATTAACCATATTACTGTTACTAGGCACGACTGAAATATCAACTAACTCAGCTAGTTTATTTAAGGTAGTATCTCGCTTATCTAGCAGTCCATTAGGCTGCTGGTCACCATTGGTCTGACCTTGTGCATTTGCAATTTGCACATTCAAGTTGGCAATTGATTGGGCTAATGAGCTAATTTCGTCAGCCATCACTACCATATCAGTGTTAATTTGCTCGCGAATCTGACCAAATCTAGAGTTCATGGTATCAAACCGACTGGTCAGAATTTCTGTTTCAGAAATCATAACCTGCCTTGCTGGGATTGATGAAGGGTCATCTGTGGCATCATTCACCGCATTAAAAAAGTTTTTTATTGCAGGTTCCATTCCAACAGTAGGGTCAGCCACAATATCATCAACTTGTGAAGCTAGTGTGCTATATTTATCCACATCTCCAAAAGCAGCAGTACTTGAACGTAATTGCGTGGTAATAAACTGATCATAGCTTCGAGTGATATTAGTTACATTGACACCGGTTCCTAAATAACCAACACTGATCATTTGTTCATCTTTAGTTGCAAGATCAACCCTTTGGCGACTATACCCCTCCGTATTTACATTTGAAATATTCTGACTTGTAGTTTCCAACGAACGCTGAAAAGCCTTAAGCCCCGTAATCGCTGTTCCTAACATACCACTTGCCATTATTATTTCTCCTTATGCATTATCTGCAGTTGCTATTTTTGAGCCAATGTATCGGAACCTTGAGAGATTGCCGTACTGTTATAAATTCTGATAACCTTATCTGCATAGTTTGGATCAGTTGCATAGCCTGCTTGTTGTAATTCATGCATATATCGTTCCGCTTTTCCTGCCATTTTTATGGCAGTCTTATATCGTGGGTTGGTTTTTATAAAATCAACATAATCCTCAAAGCTTTCCTGGTAAGATTCATAAGACCTAAATCCCGCCATTTCTTTTTTAGAAATGCCATCTTTATACTCTAGCGTCTCAATGGCAGTTTTAGCCCCCTGCCAAGCCCTATCAGCCTTGATATTAAATAAATTATGACTGCTGTTACCCTCTTTAGATTTGATAATAGATTTACCCCAGCCTGTCTCCAAAGCTGATTGAGCCAACAAGATATTTGCATCAACGCCTAATTTTTTAGCCGCTTGCTCAGCATAGGGACGTAGTTGATTAACAAAATCTGATACAGAGTTAATACTCTGCGTTGATAAAGAGTCCAACATTGGCATAATGCTTGGTTGCTCACGGCTATTTTTTGCCGCTTTGATCATTAAATTGCGCCTTTCATAATCAGCAATGCTTTGTTCTTTGCTAATAGCAATAGATTGGTCTGGGCTTAACTGCCTCTCAATCACTTCGGCCAACCCCATACCATTCTCACCTGATAAATGTATTGATAATTGCTGGTCATACATATCTCTGTAAAAATCACTTTGGCTATTATCTAAAATACCGTCAGCCAATTTTGCTTGCCGCATGCTTTTTAACATCATCCCAACAAATACAGATTCAAACTGCTTTGCTACATCTTTAATCGCATTAGGTGTTTTTTCTTTCGCCTCATTTTTTAACTTGGCTAAAGCATTAAAGTCTGTATAAACAGCCGTATCATCAATATTTAACATAGCATTTACCTAAATAACAATAAGCTCAGCTCTTAATGCACCCGCTGATTTAAGAGCCTCTAAAATAGCCACTAAATCACTTGGGCCAGCGCCAACTTTATTCACCGCTTTAACAATCTCATCAAGCGTAACCCCGGGGTTAAACACAAACATATGATTCCCCTGTTTATCTAAGCCACCTTCTTCAACCCTAATTTCAGACTGAGGAACCACAACTGTATTTCCTCCTGCTAATGCATTTGGTTGACTGACCTGTGGATTTTCACTAATAGTGACCGTTAAACTCCCATGAGACACCGCTGTAGGCTGCACCCGTACTTTGCCATTGATAACAACCGTTCCTGACCGAGAATTGATAATAATTCTCGCTGGTGCATCATCTGGAGTAACCATCATATTTTCTACCATAGAGGCAAACATAACCCGCTGAGACGGGTCTAATGGGGCACTCACTTTTACTGAAGTGGCATCTAAAGCTCTTGCTGTTTGAGGCCCCAGAATATTATTGATCGCCTCAACCATACGGTTAGCAGTCGTAAAATCTGAGTTATGCAAGTTAAAAACTAATGAGTTACCCTTTCCAAATGGACTAGGTACCCCCCGCTCGACTGTCGCGCCATTGGGTATGCGTCCAACTGCAGGATTATTAACGGTAATTTTAGAGCCATCTTGTCCAGAAGCACTTAAGCCTCCAACCACTAGATTACCTTGAGCAATAGCATAAATTTTTCCATCGGCCCCTTTTAATGGACTCATTAATAATGAACCGCCCCGTAAACTTTTGGCATCACCGATAGAGGAAGCGGTGACATCAATTTTCTGACCTGGTTTTGCAAAAGCCGGTAAATCAGCATGTAATACAACCGCTGCAATATTTTTAGATTTTGGGTTAATCCCTGGTGGTAAAGTTAAACCTAATCGAGCCAACATGCTTCGTAAACTTTGCCCGGTAAACTTGGTTTTATCGCCAGATGAGTTTAATCCAACCACTAAACCATACCCCACTAATTGGTTACTACGTACGCCAGCTATAGAAGCCAAATCTTTAATACGCTCAGCATTAACGGGTTGCCAGCTCAGTAATGACAAAAACATTGTTATGATAATAAGTTTCATTTTAACCGCCTTTAAAAAGGAAATAAGGGGCTATTAAAAAATCTAGAAAACCAGCCCATTTTACTTGAATCTGCTAGTGTTCCATCCCCTGTATACATAATGGTTGCATCTGCAACCTTGGCAGAAGAAATGATGTTTGAAGCATTAATATCAACAGGTCTAACAATACCTGATAAACGAACATATTCATTTCCATCGTTCAAAGTTACTCTCTTTTCACCTCGAATTCTTAAATTCCCATTAGGAAATACCTCAACCACCGTCACTGAAATATTCCCCGTTATAAGATTACTTTGATTGGCTTGACCTTGGCCTAGAAAGTCATTTTCTGATGCTAAGGTTACGCTTAGATCTTTACCAAAAACCAAAGAGGGATCCATTCCCATAATATTAGGGGCGGTCACTGAGGTTGAACTTTTCTTTGAAGCCTCTAAATCTGCTATTTTCAGAGCCCTAGTGTCCTCATCTAACATGACAGTCAATATATCGCCAACTCGTCTTGCCGTATGATCTTCAAATAAGCGCATATCATAACCGGCTTGGTAGATTGCTCCATTTGTCTGCTGAGGTGGATGTAAATCTACCGCTTGAACAGGTGAAAATGCAGGATCTCTTTTTGGTAAGGTTTCACAAGCTGACAGCAACATTAAAAGGCAAGCTAAAATAATTATTTTAAATAAACGCATATCACCCCCCTTCACTATAATTGCTGAGTCACAAAAGACAACATTTCATCTGTGGTTGAAATGGCTTTTGAATTCATCTCATAGGCTCTCTGAGTCTCAATCATATTGACCAACTCCTCAACCACATTGACATTAGAGGTTTCCAATGACCCTTGAAATACCGCTCCAAATTCTTCCTCTCCAGGTATTCCAATCACTGGTGCGCCACTGGCTACAGACTCATTAAACAAATTTTCTCCAGCAGGACTCAAGCCAGCAGGGTTAATAAAGTCTGCCAGTTGAATTTGACCGACTTGTACAGAAGCTGGACTGCCTGGTTGCAAAACCGAGACGGTACCATCACGTCCTATCGTTACACTTAAAGCATCATTAGGGATTGTAATATTGGGTTCTAGCAACATACCGCTGGAGGTTACCAGCTGCCCCGTAGAGTCTAACTTAAAAGATCCGTCACGAGTATAATTGATATCCCCATTGGGATTGAGAATCTGGAAAAAACCACGCCCATTAACGGCAACATCTAAGGAGTTTTCTGTTTGCTGAATATTACCTTGGGAATGTAACTTTTCTGTTGCGACAGTTCTAACACCGGTTCCTAATTGTAACCCCGTAGGTAACTCGGTATTTTGAGTTGACTGAGCGCCAACTTGTCGGATATTTTGATAAACAAGATCTTCAAAAATTGCTCTGGATTTTTTAAAACCTGTGGTGTTTACGTTGGCCAGGTTATTGGCAATAACGGCCATTCTTGTTTGTTGGGCATCTAAACCTGTTTTAGCAACCCATAATGCTCTTTCAGTCATGTTACTCTCCTAGTGACAATTTATTGTCTTACTAGAAGAGAAGCACTTACTATGCCATTTGCATTAATTTAGCACTAACAGATGAATTATCATCTGCCGTTTTCATTACTTTTATTTGTAGCTCAAAGTTTCTAGCTAATTCAATCATCTCAACCAATGCTGAAACGGCATTAACATTTGACCCTTCTAACGCGCCCTGCACTAAACTCACGCTAGCATCGGCCTCTGCTACACTGCCATCCTTGGTATGCATAAAACCATCACTGAGTTTTTCTAAATTACTCAACTCTGGTTTAACCATTTTAATTCTATCAATAACAGCTAAAGTACTCGCGCCTTCCCCAACAGGAATAATACTGATCGTTCCATCATTACCAATATCAATTTTTTCGGCTGGCGGCAAAATAATAGGCCCATCATTACCATAAATTGCCGACCCATTTCCTGTCTCCAGTCGACCTTGAGGAGTAACCCTTAAATCTCCAGCTCGCGTATAGGCTTCCCGACCATCTTCACTTTCAACAACAAACCAACCTTCACCTTTTATGGCCACATCCAAAGCATTTCCCGTTGTCTGTATCGGCCCCATTTCCATATCAGTCCCTGGCCTTTCTGCCATCGCATAAACACGACTAGGAAAGCCTGGGCCAAAAACAGGCATAGAACGGAACTGTTCAAAATCAGATTTAAAACCTGTGGTTTGAGCATTCGCCAAATTATTGGCATTTGAAGTTTGAGCCAACAACGTTTGCTTGGCTCCACTCATTGCAATATATAAACTACGATCCATAATGGCTCTCCTACTGTACTAGCGCTTAAAGCTGAAGAATCCTTTGAATAATTTCATCTTCCGTTGAAATAGTTTGAGCATTTGCCTGATAAGCTTGCTGTGCCACAATCATTTTTACCAATTGCGTTGCTATATCTGTATTAGAGTTTTCTAAAGAAGATGCAGCAATGTCACCAAAATTATTACCCCCGGCAACATCAAGCAAAACCGTTCCAGATGAGATACTTTCTTGCCATGTCGTATCACCGAGCTTTGAAAGACCTTGATTATTAGTAAACCGACCTAAAATCACTTGCCCTAACGGACTGGATGTTCCATTGCTGTACCGAGCTAATAGCACCCCTGTTTTATCAAAACTAACCCCTGTCAAGTTACCCGATGCAAAACCATCTTGTTGCACATCATTCACCCCAAAATCAGCAGCAAATTGAGTGGATCCGGCTGGATTCAGAGAGAAACTTAATTTATCTGCACTCACATTTAGTGCAAGTAGAGGTGATATATCGATATTTGAAAAAACAAAATTCCCGCTACTCCCAACCGCCGTATTTGTACCAGAAGTGTCCTCAGTTAAATTACCTAAAGAATCGAAGGTCATGGCAATTTTTGTCCCTACTAACTCTGCTGATGCTGCTGCAGTAACTACAGAGGCAACCGTAGCACCACTTGTAGCTGCTGCAGTTGTTGATGCTGTAGTTTGCTGAGTCGTTACCCCCGTTACTAAGGCAATAGCAGCTACTGCGGCATTTACACCCACAGTATTAGCCGCTGTTGCCGCTGCTGTCGCATTAGTGGCTGCTGTAGTCGCCGATGAAGTGGCGGTTGCAGCTGAAGTAGTCGCTGTGGTTAAAGTCGCCCCATCCACAATAGCCGAAGCATCCGTAACCGCTATTCCTGCATCGGTAGCGGCCGTAGCCGCGGTAGCAGATGCTGTCGTAGCCGCTGCATTCGCTGCCACTAAATCAGTATTAGTTGGATCAGCTGCTAGCGCTGTTGCCGCTGCCGCAGCTGCCGTAACCGCGAGAGCCGCAGCTGCATCAGCCGCTGTTTTAGCCGCCGTTGCCGCAGCAACAGCTGTAGCCACTTGACTTGCAACCGCAGGATTTGTAATGGCTGCAATTGCTGTGTCCGTGGCCGCTGCCTGAGTCGATGTTGTAGTGGCTGCCACTACGGTTGCATCGGCATTACTAGTCAGAGCCAACCCTGTTACCGTAGCGGGGTCAGCAGTCGTTAGTCCTTCTATTGCCGAGCTAACTCCAGCATCAGGTGCATCTAAGGTTGCTGTACTCCCTGTATTAATTCCGAGTCCATCTAAATACGCATACGCCCCCCAACTACTGCTTGCTGCTCCATCAGGTGTTTCATTAACAAAATATGTCGTTAAGGTGTGTGTATTACCCAATGAATCGAAAATCGTTGTGGTAGTAGAATTGTTATAAGATGCTATATCAGGTCCCGTAGCGATTTTAGGGTCATACCCTGTAAATGCTATAGCAGGTTTGTCTAATCTAGAATCGAGATTTACTTTTAAATCTACTTTTTTAGTCGCTGCAGGCTTACCTTGTGCAGTATCAACTTTAAGGGCGACCGGTGATCCCGTAGAAAAACCTTCATTAACTGTTGCACCTTTAGGAGCCCCCCCCATAAGAAAAAATCCAGCATCATTTGTCAAATAACCTTCTGGTGTTAAGTGGAAGGCTCCATTTCGGGTAAATGCCGTCGCATTAGTTGAGTCAACAGACTCTCCCATTGCAAAAAAGCCATTGCCTGATATAGCTAAATCCAAATTATTCTGGGTCGACTCAATATTACCCTGACTAAACTGCTGAGCAACTTCAGATACTTTAACTCCTGGTCCAGCAGCTGTCGAACTTGAGCTAATTAAAATATCAGCAAATTCTATTCGTGACTCTTTAAAGCCTGTGGTATTAGCATTCGCAATATTATTCCCAATAACTTGTAAATCTGCTTGTGCTGCCGCAAGGCCGCTTAATGCAGTTGCAAAACCCATAATAGTTCTCCTAAAAAGCTAGAATATTTTCTTAACTTCGTTAAAATTGACTTCACCCAAACCAGCTAATGCTAATTGAATACCGTTATTTCCACCTAATGACACACTTTCTACATCCGCGTTAACATGGTTTTGCAAAACTGTATTATTACCATCAATCACTGCTTCAGATCTTATTTGATAGACACCAGGGTCTGTATAAGTCCCATCATCTAATACCCCATCCCATTCAAAAGCAATATTCCCAGCTGCTTGCCTGCCTAAATTTAAGGTTTTTACTGTTTGCCCATTACTGTCTAGAAAACTCACTTTCAAACTACTGGTACTTTCATTTAAGACGGTTTCACCTGTTATCTCTTTATTTAATGACATCACAGCTTCATTTGAGGGAATTAAAACAGAACGACCAACCAAGCTAGCTGCTTGTAACGACTGTCCCGAACCTATAGAAGAAGAGAATTCATTAAATGAATCATTCAAATCACCTATTCCTTCAACTGTACTAAATTGCGCCATTTGAGCTAAAAAATCACCATTTTCCATTGGTTTATTTGGATCTTGATGCGTTAACTGAGTTGTTAAAAGCTTTAAAAACTCCTCTTGCCCTAATTCTTGTTTAGCCGCTTCAGATTTAGCCGCATCAGCCGTTGTTGCAAGCCCTAAGCTTTGAAATGTATCAATTGAATTTATTGTCATAATTTATCTCCTATTGCCCCATTTTTAATGTCTGTAACATTAATTGCTTAGCCGTATTTAAAACTTCTACATTATTTTGATATGAACGCGATGCAGACATCATATTAGCCATCTCTTCAACTGTATTTACATTTGGTTTATAAATATATCCATTTCCATCTGCCATAGGATGATGCGGGGCATATTCCATAACTGTTGGTTCTTGACTCTCCACCACCCCAACCACACTCACTTTGCTGGAAGTGTTTTGCATATCCATTACATTTTTAAGTTCCGCTTTAAAAACAGGCTGCCTAGACTTATAAACTTCATCAAGGCTACTGCTGACACTATTAGCATTAGATATATTACTGGCTACTAAATTAAGCCGTAGTGATTGTGCATTCATGCCGCTACCGGCAATATCAAATATATTCATTGACGGCATAATTATTCCCCTCTTAATGCAGACATCAGCCCAGAAAACTTACCATTTATAAAGCGTAAACTCGCTTGATATTCCACCGCGTTTTGTGAATATTTGGCTTGTTCAATATGAGCCTCGACAGTATTACCATCTAATGAAGATTGATTCGGGTTACGAAACATCATCGTTGCGCCTAATAACCGATCATTAGCTGAAAAGTGTCCTTCTTGCGTACGCTCCATAGAAGTATTTGATGGCATTGATTTTTTCAAAGCCGCTCGAAAATCTAGATCCTTTGCTTTATACCCTGGAGTATCAGCATTAGCCAAGTTAGATGCTAGCACTTCACTTCGTTTTTCACGTAAAGCTAATGCCTGAGGATGAATACCTAATGCATTATCAAAGTTAATCGCCATAATTACCTCCTTATTTCTTGTTAGCTAATAACAAAGCATGGCTTGTGCCATAGATAAATATGACTTTAAAATCATAAAGATAGAAATAATATAATTAAACCATCTGCAAAATAGCGATAATTATTAAAGAAGGTGGCAATTTTTGAACCATCAGGTGAAGATCGAGAGAATAAAAAAGGTGTGATGACTAGGAGGCTGTCCGAGAATAGAGAACCTGCTACGGAAAAAGCCCTTTTGGCCACTTTTTCCGTTCATTTTCGTTAAATAGCACAACTATTCGCCTCAAATGAACGAAAAAACTGACTCAAAAGGCCTTTCCCTCGCGACGATTTCTATTCTCGGACAGCCTCCTAGACACCCACTCGATAAAAGGCCGGTGGGTTAGAAAACTTGGTGACTGAAAGTCAGGATACGGAGTGAATAGCCCTAGACTGTCGAAATCAGCCGTTTTATACATACTTTACTTTCCTAGTTTATGGATATTAACTTTATAGGATGTGCCGACGCAGGAGGCGCATCGACGGCTATTGATGCGCTTCGTTCCTCAGCACATCCTACGAGTTCTCTTTATTTTGCAGCTAATAATCAGGGGAATAATATGACTAATAAACAGGTTTTTTCGACAGCCTAGGGTGAAGCTAGACTGTCGAAATTAGTCACTTTATACATGCTTTACTAGTTTATGGGTATCAACTTTATAGGATGTGCCGACGCAGGAGGCGCATCGACGGCTATTGATGCGCTTCGTTCCTCAGCACATCCTATGAGTTATCTTTATTTTGTAGCTAATAATCAGGGGAATAATATGACTCATAAACAGGTTTTTTTCGACAGCCTAGGGTGAAGCTACCTTAACTCTTGAACTGCTTGATGAATGAGCTAACTATACTTCGCGCGGTCACGACTGCGGATTTCTAACCGCTGAGTTTTTGCCAATAGCTGCGGTGCCGAAACAGTTGCGTAGCTTGCTATGCGTCTGTTTCAGCACCTTGCTATCGACAAAAAATCAGCAGCTTATAAATTCCGCATCCGTGACCGCGCGAAGTATATGTTCTGGGTTTTAAAGTAACACCAGTACAAAAATAGTGCAGATATATTGTTGGAGCATTGGAAAATAGAGCCTTACACTCAGGTATAATTCCCAGCATTATTTATATCAAACGTGAGTAACATTTATTGGTCAACAAATCTCAAAC
>JALSLS010000279.1 GCA_026988195.1 Methylomonas sp. | reverse complement strand
TGCTGATTTTTGTCGATAGCAAGACGCTGAAACAGGCGCATAGCAAGCTACGCAACTGTTTCAGCAACGCAGCTATTGGCAAAAACTCAGCGGTTAGAAAACCGCAGTCGTGACCGCGCGAAGTATATAAACAAGTATCTGCTAATTATTCAGATCGTACATCCCTATACACTGGATACCAGCAATCCCTGCTGGTATGACGTGAACCTGGTTTTCTGCATATGGCGGAAGCTCATGGGTAATCAGGTAACTCTAAGGTAAATTAGCCAAAATAATAGCTCGCTTAGGGGCGGGTAAACCCTCGCATGTCAATGTACTATCATCAGGGTCTAAAAATTCTTTTAATGAATGAAACTGCATCCAATCGGTTGACCGCTGTTCTGCAACCGATGTTATAGATACATCAATGACTCGGCAATTGATAAATCCACAGCGCTCCAACCAACTAATTAAAGTCTTACAGCTGGGTAAAAACCATACATTACGCATTTTTGCATAACGTGCTTTTGGCATTAACACTTCACCCTTTTCACCCTCAATAACCAGCGTTTCCAAAACCAGCTCTCCCTTTGGGCGCAAACAGCCTTTTAATTCTAATAGGTGATCAATAGGAGATCGACGGTGGTATAGCACCCCCATAGAAAAAACAGTATCAAAAACTTTTGTTGCTTCTGGTATTTGTTCTAACCCAATAGGTAGAACATAAATAGGTGCCTCACCATATAACTTTCTAATAACTTGGAATTGAATCACATTTAATAACAGCGGATCAACACCTACAACCATTTTTGCACCCGCACCCAGCATCCGCCAGCAGTGGTAGCCATTACCACAACCAACATCAAGCACCAACCTATTTTGTAAAGGCGAGATATGTTGTTCTAAACGATCCCATTTCCAATCTGATCGCCATTCAGTATCAATTTCTATACCAAAAAGATCATAGGGTCCTTTTCTCCAGGGGTGAAATGCTTGTAACTGCTTTAATAAATCAGCTTGTTGCTTATCATTTAAAGCTTCTTTACTTCCTATTTTCACTTGACTGGCATTTAACTGACAAGTTTGCGCCATTCCTGCTGGCAATTGATCTAAAGCTTTCAACCATCCAGCGGCATTTCCATTAGAATTTAAATCAAAAGCCTGCTGTATTTGCTGTGGTATTAGTTCGACCCATGTTTCTGCTTTCAAGTCTGTTAAAACTTGGTATAAGGGCTGATAATTAATCATTTTTTCAAAGCAATCATAGAAGCAAAATTAAAATATTGAAACCACACTTCGGTACTGCTGAACCCTACCTCACTTAATCTTTTCTGATGAGTATTAAAGGTTTCCGCGAGCAGTACATTTTCCAGTGCAGAACGTTTTTGGCTGATTTCTAAATCACTATAACCCTGTGATTTCTTAAAGGCATGATGTAACTCTGTTTGCAGTTCCTGTTGCAGAGGATCATCAAATTTTAGTTTTTCAGATAAGATTAATATGCCACCTGGGCGTAAACCTTGATAAACCTTATCCAAAAAAGCTTGCCTATCTTCAATTGGAATAAACTGTAAAGTAAAATTCAACACAACAACAGATGCATTTTCAATCGTAATGTCACGAATATCAGCACATAAGCACTCAACATCAATCGATCCAGTATCCTGCAAGAGGTTTTTTTTAAGCTGATACACCATAGACTCAGAATTATCTACAGCAATAATCTTACAACACTTGCTTACTATTTCATGCCTCATCGACAAAGTTGCAGCGCCTAAAGAACATCCTAAATCGTAACAAACACTATTGTCTTGAGCATAGCGTCCGGCTAACAAACCAATAGCTGAAATAATTGCCTGATACCCTGGAACAGACCGCCGAATCATATCAGGAAAAACATTAACAACAGACTGGTCAAATTTAAATGAATTTACCGAACTGATGGGGCTTGAATACAAGGTATCTTGCTTGGTACTCATCATTAACTGCGCTTTTTTTATAAATACTACTGACTTATTAGGTAACTGGCAATAAATACCCCCCCAGAGTAGCCGTTCAGCCCCCCTCTTTGGAAAAGAGGGGTTAAAGGAGATTTTATTAGACAAATCCCCCTCAATCCCCCTTTTTCAAAGGGGGAGGTGAACGGTTACCCCCCCAGATTGTGCGGATTTTTTGTTTCTACTCA
>JALSLS010000278.1 GCA_026988195.1 Methylomonas sp. | reverse complement strand
CAATGCCTCATAAAAACTAGGAATTTGACCTGTTGCAACAAAATCCCCTTGCACTTTTCCATCTTCACCATAAGATTTTTGCTCAAAACGAAAAATTTCACCTAACTGAATTTTACCGTTGTCAATACCGGTAACTTCACAAATACTTGTTATTTTTCTACTACCGCAAGGGAATCTTGTTTGTTGAATAATAAGATCAACAGATGAAGCTATTTGCTCGCGTATGGCTCGCGATGGCAAGTCCATTTCAGCCATTAAAATCAAAACCTCAAGGCGAGATAAGCAATCTACAGCACTGTTAGCATGCAAAGTAGTTAAAGAGCCATCATGGCCAGTATTCATCGCTTGCATCATATCAAGAGCTTCACCACCGCGACATTCGCCAACTACAATTCTATCAGGTCTCATCCGAAGACTATTTTTAACCAGTTCCCTAATAGAAATTTCTCCTTTTCCTTCTTGATTAGGTGGGCGAGATTCTAAAGAAACTAAATTAGGTTGGTACAGTTTTAGCTCCGCCGAGTCTTCAATAGTTACAATTCTTTCATGGTCTGGAATACTATTTGACAAAATATTCAATAAGGTTGTTTTACCACTACCTGTACCTCCTGATACAACAATGTTTTGTCTATTCTCTACTGCTTGATCAATAAACTCCATCATGGCATTCGATGCTGAGCCAAAATTAATTAAATCATCACCGTGTAACTTCTCTTTCATGAACTTCCGTATCGTAATACTAGGCCCCTTTAAAGCCAAAGGAGGAATAATTGCATTTACCCGCGATCCATCTTTTAATCTGGCATCCACTAAGGGAGAACCTTCATCAATCCTCCGACCAAGAGGGGTCACGATTCTTTCAATTGCATATAAAACAGCTTGATCACTAGAAAAAGTAACATCTGACTTAAATAGCCGACCATCTTTTTCATAAAATATTTCATCAGCAGAATTAACCATGATTTCACTGATGCCATCATCTTCCAGCATTGGCTCCAAGGGACCCAGGCCAACAGCCTCAGCAAGTGCTCTTTTGATTAATTCATCCTTATCAAGCTCAGAAGGGAAGTCTTTGTTTTTAGAAACAACCTCTGTGAATGTTTTTTTTGTGATTACTCTCAATTCTTCATCAGTCATTTCATGAACATTCAACCTACGTAGATCCATTTGTTGCAAAAGCTGCTCATGTATTGTGGACTGCCATACTTTATATAATTTTTGTACCTTAGCTTCAGCGCTATCAACGAAGGGTTCAGCATGTCGATTGTCAGTAGCTGGCTTACTTACATTATCTTTTTTTGAAGTTCCAGCTTCATCGTCTCCTTCATTTCTTGAGGGACTTTTAGATTCTTTTGCCCCTAGGTGAGTTATTTTTATTATATAGTTTTGAATTCGTATTTCATCGTTGCTAGATAATGGACCGTACTCTTCTAGCTCAACATCATTAACAAAGGTAGATCCACCTTTAGATTTGTTATTGTAGATATAAATACCATCATCATTTTCTTTCAGTTGCGCATGATTGGAGCCAACTCTCCAACCATATAAACGCAATTTACTCTCAGCCCCTTTTCCAATTATAGCCTCTTTATTACGACAGATAATTTTTTCAACTTTCTTTCCCGTTGATGTCCATGCCTCTATTTCAAACATAATTATTCCAAAATATCTGTAACAAAAGAAGATCCTTGAACATCACGATCCAAAGGTACTTGAAATGATTCTAAACGTTTAATCTCTTCTCTTAATTTCAAAGAGACATTATTTTCATTTTTAGGTGTTACCAGTTGTGGAGTAATTAAAAATACCAGTTCTCTTTTGGAAAAAGTTTTCCCTCTTGTTTTAAAAAAGTTACCAATAATTGGTAAACCTCCTAAGTATGGGATTTTAGCATTATCATTTCCTTTAGTAACATTTAACAAGCCAGCAATCGCAATAGTTCGGCCATCGTAAGCATTGATTGTTGTTGAGGCATTCGTTGTTTTTAAACCTGGTACATTTAAAACTGTATTTGTTTTATCGACAGAACTAACTTCTGCTTTAAGTTTTAAAACAATTTCGTTTTTTCTATTTACCAATGGGGTCATTTTCACACTTACGCCATAGGGCTTAAACACTACTTGGGGGCCATCGCTATTAGTAAATACTATTGGAAGCTCACCACCAACACTAAAGTTTGCCTCTGAACCACTTCTAGCAAGAAGCTCTGGTTGAGCTAATGTGCTGGCCTTACCATTAGTTTCTAGAAAGTTTAACCTTGAGAAAATACTTGTAGTAAAACGTAGATCCGTTAAAGATTTATTAGGTGTTCGTTGAAGGATATCAACAAAGTCTACACCTCCAACCGAATCAGGAGTAGGTACTACGCCAAAGGTATTATTACTAATTAAAGGAGTAGCAAGACTAAAGATAGGCCCCGCTGCATCATCATCCCACTTTATACCTAATTGACGTCCATAGTTTGCATCTATTTCTACCACCCTGACTTTAAGTCTAACCATCCGTTCTTTTACAAACTTCTGTGGTTTAATTAAAGAGGATATATTAGGTATTTTTGATATTACAGCCTCTAACGCTTTAAGATTTGTTGGATCAATTTCTCCCCCTACAATAAGACGTTTACCCGCTTTTTTGATTTGAATAGCTTCTACACCAAAGGCGTTTAATAATTGCTTCGTCTGATATATATTAAATTTATTAGGATTTACTAATGAAATAACATTATCTATTTTTCCTATTACTGACTGGTAAATTTTTTGATCTACGGGCGAAATCTTCCCTTCAACAATTATATGTTTATCAATGGCTGTAACTCTAAGACCGGGGAATGTCCGTAGAAGTGATTGAGCAATCACTTTTCTTCCCCCCATATTAGCAGCTAAAATATTAAATTTAAAACCACGATATGTTCCATTTTTCAACCATATTTTAACATCAGTCTCACCCTCAGCAGTTGGAATGAATAGAATCCTGCCATTATCTAGTACTATAGTTTGCAATACTTTATCTTGCCCAACAGCAACGCGAGATACTTCACCAACTCTTATAGGTTTTACTTGCCCTACGTACAAGTTCATTCTGGTATCTGCCGATACGAGACTGTTAACCACTATTAATAAAAACACAATGAATGTGTTGATAATATGCTTAATATTAATCACTATTATATTTCCTTGTTTAAAATTTATACTTATAAAAGCCATACGTATTTCTAATATAGTTGTTATCAATGTAGTGATCTACATACTGGCTTTCTTATCTGAAGGCTCAACAATTCGTGGATAAGTATTTTTATCAAATGTAAGTGCTGGGGACTGGATTATCCTGCTCCCTGTATTCTCCTTTTGTTTCTTAGTAACAGGGGTCAACAAGAGACGAGAACTTGGAGAGTAGTATTCATAGCTATCTTTAGGTTTTTCCGTTTTATTGTAAACTGCAAATAAGCCATCCAAGGTTCTAACCTTAACTTGCCTTCTATCTTTCGAATTTCTTAAAAAGAAGACAATTTCACCTAAGTCTTGAGCCAAAGCCAGTTTAGTAGCGTCATTGAGAGGCACACCTACCGTAACATAACTATACGTTGGTATTTTCCCTTCTTTGTCCACTGGGATACGATATTCTTCGTCTTGTGCCACCAAGGGATTCCTATCAACAGAGAGAACTTTAATTTTTGCAAGCAAAGGAACAAGCATTTTACTTTTACCCTGGTTTTTACCTTTAGCAATATCTTCAAAGGAAAGTGGTGTGATTTTTGATTTTTCAGCAAGTACCAATATATCAACAAAGTCGCCTGGAATGAGCATATGAGAGTTACTTTTCTTTGCGTCAACTTCAAGTGTTACAGCGGTACCTCCGTCTTTTAACAAGTCTGAAAATCGATCAACCGCATCACCACCAAGATTTGAACTGTAAATAACTTGACCGCGTTTCATGGGTATATTTGAGACTTGCCCGAAATAGCTCGCGGCAGTTGCTGGCGTTATTGCGCCATCACTCACAAATTCGGAGGGATATTCGACAGGAGCCACCATTGGCCCCTTAAGTATATCTCCTTTATTTATGTTTCCAATTGCTACTAATACTTGTGTAGTTTTGGCAACATCGGGTGTATAGGCACCTTGAATTTCTTTTTCTTTATTCTCTAAATAAGTTTGTGTTAAGAAGAAAGTAGCCCCACCTAAAATGAGAGCCACAATTAACATTAACCATAAATTCGATTTTTTTCGCACAATTTTTCCTTAAGTTTCAGGTGAAAAGTATTATAACAACTTGGATATAAACTAACTATCTTGGACTCGCAATAGATTTTGAATATGCCGTATATTCTGACTTTAGAGCAAGTTCAAGAAGCTCAACGGCACTTAATCCATTAGCAACGGGGACCACAGTAAGCGCGATAACTAACAAAGATAAACCCAGCACATACTCAACCATCGATGCGCCCTGAATTTTATGTTTAAGTCTTATCTTATTTGGGTCTTTATTTCGCATTTTTCACCAACACCGAAACAATTTTTATACGCCCCTTTTCATCAGGAATAAACGAAATTATCAACTCACTGATTCCTTTTTGCATAATTAAAGTGCTACTCCCTAGCTCTTTTGCCATGCCAAAGGACATTTTATTTAATACTTCTTTCCACCCTTTTGTTTCAAAGTGATGCTTATAATGACTTAGGTTTTGCATAACACTTCCCGCGCTATCAAACACAGTTGTACGGCTCTTTTTCCCTAAGTCAATAGAAGAAATATCGGTTAATATTTTCGTACTTGGCAAAAGAGGGTAAAATAACTCTTTTTTTAATGGCTTCTTCTCTTTGACTGCACCAGGCTCACTAATACCAATAATTCCACTAGTACTAATTTTTTTAGAAAAGAAACTATTTTTCTCATTTTTAACCTGTATGGAAAATAAGTACCTACCATCAAAATAAGAATGATAAATCCATTGTTTTGTTTCAATGGTTTTTAATTGGTTTTCCCATAATTTATTATAAAAAAGAGCAATTTCTTTATTTCCTTTAGATGAATTAAAAACAAATGTTTTAACAGTGAATCCACCTAAATTTATCCCTCCTTGAATTTCATTCACTTTTATAAAAGAGGGTATTTTAATATCAGGTAGTGGTTTAGCTGAAAGTTCAATATTTATCAAAAGGAAGCTTACACAAAGTAGTACGCTGCTAATATTCCTAAATATTTTTTTCAAGGAGTAAGTGTGCATCAATACACTCCTAGATGACTATCAGGGTTAGTAGGGTCTTCACCTTCAAGTAATTGGTCAACATCAACCTTTTCCACATCAATCGTACTCAGCTCCTCCTTAGTGAACCACGGGTAAGGCGCATAAAAAACATTAATACTTTTCACCACCCCACTAAACAGGTCGTGAGTTACAGGCCTCATTGCATTTACTTTATCCTTATTATCTTGCACTCCTCCAGCTCCCCAGCCATCCACCAAGATTGAATTAGATGCAGAAAATTTTAACACTCCACCTGGAAAGGCATTATTAAAAGAAGTAATCCATGCAGGCACTTTTGCTTTAATGCTCACTTCATCTGTATAGTAACCTTTTTTTTCAACAGGCACCCCTCCTCTTAGTGGGGCTAATCTAGATGGGAACAGACTATCTAAAGTACCACGTAATAAAGCAGTTCCTCCAGGGGTGACGCCTGCACTATCTTTATCCAAAGAAAAATATTTATGCCCCCCTGCTGAATTACTATTGAATAGAACTTCATATTTTGAACTGCTTAAATTATTAAAGTTATGAAAAGATTCTAATTGCAAATTAGCTAATTCTGCGACACTTCCTTGGGTGTTATAAATTAATGAACCTCCGCTACCTAAAACACGATGGTTAATTTCATTCTCAAGTTCAAGACTACTTTTATTTTCAGTGCTTTTATTATATTCGCCGACTGGACCATGCCAGACGGTTCTCTCCCATGCAGAATACCTTGCAGCTTGCTCAGTTGAATGCCTAATATCAGTATATTTAGCCAGCATTGGAATTAAAAAAAACATACTTAAAAGCACAGTGCTTGACGCCACAAGAAATTCAACCCATACAGCACCTTTTTGTAGTTCTATTTTTTTCATTTTATTTTGGTAGCATCATAAGAACAGTGGCTTTTTCAGTAGGTGTCAATGGCACTAGTCGCGGTTGCCAATAAGGATTAAATAGATTTCCATATTCGATATTAGAATCTGCCCTTCTAAAGCTTGGTAAATCGTGAGAGCGTGAAAAGTATGGTTCTGACTTAGCAAGTACGTACATTTTACTGGACAATAAATTGCCTTTCTCTTCAATATCTAAACTTTTACTTACAGACCCCCCGCTATCTTCAACGACTTCTTTCCATGTTTTTACACTTCCAGCATCCTTTGCTGCCACAGCTATAAAGGCAGGAGGTGTTGGATTTTTAGTGGCATCGTTGATGTGATAAAAGCGTTGTAAGCCGCTAGTGGATCCAAGCCTGTTGGCCCCATAAGAAGCGTCGGCAAGAGCACTTGATATCGTATTTACTCTTGCGGAACCCCACTTTTTCAATGAATCATAGCTATTATAGCGACCTGGTTTATTTGATGTATGGGCCGCTCCCCAGCCTATTGGGGGCCAAGTCTCTGCCATGCTTGACCATCTCCATTTTAATGGATTGAAGTACTGTTCCCAGAGGCTTACCGTATCCATAGCACTCCATTCCCATACGTACTTATTGCCTTCTCGCTTCTCATCAAAATCACTTCCCCCTTTTTTTCTGATACTCCCCCTATGAACAATGTTATTTAAAATACTTTTACTCAGCCATTCATAAGTGCGCCTTTTGGTAAAATCGTCTCGCGAATTTTTAACCACGGTGGCAAATTTTCTGTAACTCCCTAAATCCGAACTTCCGTACTTTGCTTTTTCCGTTCGATGAACGAAATTTTCAACTTCGTTTTGATACTTTGTCAGTAAGCTTGCCCCACCTAAGGCAGCCATTACAGCATCTGGGTCATTATCTGTTAAAACAGCTCTATAGGTGGTAAGAACTAGGCCTTGTGTTGCTTTATGAACAAGCCATTGAGACTCAGATAATGCTTGAATTACACGGTTTGTCATTGGAATAGCATTCGTTGTATTTAAAAACAATGAGATGGCGCTTTCAGCAAGAGCAGCTGATACACTCATGTATGGTAATGCCCAACCAATTAAAGCATTAGCCAATGGAAAACGAGCTACTGCAGCGCTAAGACCCCCAGAAGAGGCATGTACCATCATTTTATTCCAAGATACCATGCCAACCATTTGCCCTACTGCTATTTGATTAGCAATCATGGCCCTGTTTGTATAAGCCATGTAATTTAATTCTCTAGAAACGATTCCTGCTGAGCTATATGCGGCAGCATCAACAGCATTTTGTAATTTTAGTTTATGTGTAACGACTTGCCCGCTATTAAACATAGCAAGAAGGGAAAGGCTTAAAACAGAAAAAAGCACTAAGGTTAAAACGGTTACGTATCCCTTATTATGCTTTGAATGAATATTCCCTAAAGTATAGAATGCTTTGTTAGGACTCATAGTAAACCAACGTATCCTAAGTCCTTATTTAATAAATATAGGACAAGAGCTAAAAGGTGAAAACCAGATGTGATTTCCCATATGAAAAATCACATCTGATAACAGCAACAATATTACTTAGCTTTTGCAGCATCAGAGAAAGTACCCATATCAGCAGCTACGGCTGCTGAACCTGCAGCATCCGTATCAGCAGTCGTTTGAGCAACAGCTGTTTCAGTATTTGTAGTACCTGATATCTCCTGAGCCAGTCCAGCAACCTGATGACGGACAGTCTCACCAAAGAAGCTATATGCTCCAATTGCTGCGACAGCTATTAGTGCAACAATAACAATATACTCTGTCATCCCTTGACCAAGTTGTTTTCTCTTCATCATCTTCAAATGTTTCATAAACTTATCTCCGTATTTTTAAAATTAAAATCCAATCTACATTATTGGTATTTTCCTTTATGTGCAATGTATTGGAATGTTACTTATATAAAAATTTTTTATATAAGTAAAGCTATTATTTTTTTTGCTTGATAAACGTTCAATAGTTCATGATGAGTAACACTAACTTGCAAAAATGACATGTTTTCTACAAGGCGAGTGTCGCTTCCAAGCTTTGGACTCCATGTAATAGTGCATTATTTCAATATATGCAATAATTGATATTGTAATAGCCCCTATTACTGAATATGGAAAAAACTTAGAAACAATCAAATCAGTAAAGTTAATTAAATATTTCTCCAATAAAAATGCAATGGCGATACTAAGAACAACAATATGAAAAAATGATAATAAGCTTGCGTAGTAATCATTTTTTTTATACCAATTTTTATTTTTATCATGTGTAAGATAAACCATATATGCCGTTACATCATGTATGACCCTTACCGTGAGTATTGCAAAAAAAGTATAACCTAAAAAATAAAAAACAGTTGTTAAAGGTATTGATAATATATTCACTAATAAAAAATATTTACCTTTCCTTGTTTTTACATTTCTATAGATAACTCCCCCTAGAATAACAAAAGATATATTAAGGAGTATCACAATATAGTAACCCCATTTAATATATTCAGGGTCTAAATCAGATCTTAAAGAAAAGATTGATGCTAATATCCCTGCAACCATAATTGCATTCCAAGCCCATAAATCTACAAGCCTCCCTCTTACAGATGAAAATATTTTGACCATCCCAAACTGTTGTTTGAGCACATGAATGAGAGTGATTACTATAAAAAGTGTTAGGCTGATATACATAGGAAATAGTACACCTGCGATTACAATACTTAAAATCACATAAAAAGAGCCTAGCAAAGCATCATGTTTGAAACTTTCCAAATGACCCTTGCTAAAAATAACAATGTGACCTGCAATTATGTGGGGAAGCCCAAATAGCAAATTATATAAAGCTAAAGATGAGGGGTTTTCAGGAAGGGCATGATAAAAAACTCTACCCCCTAAAGTATGATCGTATAATATTATTAAAGAGCATAAGGGCAACACGGCATAAACAGCCATGGCCGATTGAAAACTTAGCCCATATTTAAGTGCCGAAGGCTGTACTTTAGGCAATTTAGTCATGTGTGCTTTGCATTCTCATTATTACTAAACTTGTTTATACGCCAGATTCCTATCAATATTAAAAATCACCAAGCTTTCAATTACGCTAAATAATAATAAGTATGTGACAGCTCCATTAAACAGAAGTGATCGATATTAATAGATGTTGAGGTTTATTAGGTCACTCTTTATATAGATGGGTACCCCAATCTGGTGGCTCGTCTGGGGAGCTTCTGGAAACGTGAATCAAAAAGCTGTCTAAAGTAAGATTATTAACCCTTGTTATGTTACCAAGCTCCATGCGATGTGCGCCATAGTAAGGGAAGCTTAATAAAATACCATGTTCTGGGGACGCCCCCTCAAATAACATGTATCTTTGTGCATAATCATCTCTTTTAACAAGTACTGTATTTTGAAATCTATCATCACTAACGTCGCCATAATAATCTGGTAGATTTGACCCTGGGATAAATCTGTATCTACCTGCTTCAAATTGACCTGCTGGATTCCCATGACTGCTTATTATTGTGGCACCAGAAAAATCACTAGACTTAAGAGGGAGCGGCTTTAAAAGAGTCATTTCTGATTTATCGAAAATGAAACCATCAGCCCTAATTTTGAAGCCATTACTATCATCCTTAACCTTCCATATTTCGCTACTAAAACTAAAATCAAATTCTGGCTCATCAAAAGATGTTGGGTCAGTAACAATAAGGTCCGCCAGAATTATTTGACCCTTGCTCCCCAGCTTCCACTTATGCCTAGAACTTCCCCCTGATTCAGGTGTGACGTGAACGACTTCATCGCCGTCAAAAATCATAATTGAGAAATGAGTACCATCATCAATATCAGTATCAACAGTCCTTGTCAGGAGAGTAGGTGTTACCCAAACCACATCCTTAAGCTCTTCCTCCGTGAAGGCTATCACAGCACTTGGGGGAGATACAGTGCCTTGTATGTTGTTTGCTGGACTATTACCACCACACGCGACAATTAGTAACGTCAAAGTAAATACAATAAATATTTTATTGATCATACTTCATTCCTAAATTCTATTATCATACTGCTTAATTTAATTTAAGCGCCAAAAATTCTGTTTTAGGTAAGACGTTCAGAAATAAACACTATTCAACTAAGCCATTTTAATAGCTCGCCAAGTCCCTACCAACAATAAAAGTATACATATTAAAATGATTACAGAATAGCCATATTTTGCGAATGGTGTGTTGCCCCTTCGGGATTGAATGTTTTCAAGTATAACTGCTAGAGAAGTAGATTGCTTTTTAATTACTTTTCCATTGCTCGAAATTACTCCTGAAAACCCAGAATTAGTTGATTGAATCAACGGTTTTTGAAATTCCATAGCTCTTATTTTCGATAAATTAAAAAAATAATTCTTTGCCCATTTCGGTTTTAATGCCTTAAGATTGCTAACCACTATCAAAATACCAGCATTATTAGACCTCTTGCGCAATTCATTACTAAAAAGAACTTCGTAGCAAATCATTGGAGCAATATCAATTCCATTGTGGGTCAGAGCTTTGTTTAATGATAAATCACTAATGGTTGAGCTTTGAAAGGTCCCTGGAATCCACATATCAAAAAGCGCGAACCAGTTAGGAATGTACTCGCCAACAGGAATAAGATGCTGTTTTGTGTAAACTTCATCTTCACTAAAACTTGAAAAGATGGAGTTTTTCACATAGAGACCCTCTCGGCGATAACTTCCAAAGTATATTTTTACTCCTTTTTGTTTTAATTGTGAAAAACCATCAGAAACATCATATTGTATATCGCTAAATACGCCTGCGCCAGTTGATGTTTCAGGCCACACAGAAATATCAACTTCATCAGCGTCTAAAGCTATTTTCTGGTATTTCTTTATTCTATTGATCCTTCCTTCATACGTACTATCCTCCTCAAGAGAAGCCGTATCATTAATTATCTGCACATTCAGGGTTTTGCCTTTCTCTACCGAAGTATATTCAATATTACTCACTACCAATGTAGCAAGAATAAAAACAGATATCGCCATTGATAGCAGAGGAATATTCTTGCTTTTGTTAGGGTTAACAATTACGTAGCATAGACTTGATACCAATAAATAAAATAAAAAGCTTACACCTATATCACCAAAAATGGCAAACCATCCTTTAAAGAAAGTACCGGAAAACAGATGAGACACTTGAAACCAAGGAAAGCCTGTTAAAAGCCAGGTTTTGACCCATTCTAATAAGGTTAATGATGGAGCTACAATAGTAATAAACCAAAATATAGATTGTCTACTTTTAATAGAAAAAAGAGTAACAAAAACGCCAACTACGGCAAACGGGATACTCATCAGCAGTATTGCCAATAGCTCAAATCCTAGTAATACAGTATGACTTGTCGCTTGATACTGTTCATCTACCACGAAGAACCAAGATACGCCAACAAGGGAATATGCCAGACCATATGAAAGGCCTACTCTGTCAGATACTTTGATCGTTTTGTTTTGTAAAGAGAGTATAAAAAAAGATAAGCCTATGACTAGAAAAAAAGGCTGAGATACAATAAATGCAGAAGCAGAAATACTACCTGCAATCGCTGGGAAGATAATTCGAGAATTAATAATTAAATTTTGAATAATGTTAAAAAATCTCACCTTATAGATCATTCTAGCTCGCACTTCCATAGCAAAATTATATGACTCAATCGTTTTTTTGATACAGACTTCGTCTTATTCTGTGAATTGAATTTTTCAATTTTACTCACTGGCAAGCCCACTTTTTTAGCAATACTAGAGTAAGTATCTCCCTTTCTTCGGATATAAAATCGTCGTAAGTATGCTCCTGAAACATTAAGATATGTAAATGCTCTAATTTTCCTACTCGCAATACACTTGTTAGTGTCAACACGCTTGGGAAGAGCTATAAAAGCACTGTAATCTCCCTTTAAATCTTTGCCATATAGCTTCATCACTTTTTTCACATAGTGACGTGTTTCTTTGTATGGGGGGATTCCGCCATAATGATCAACTGCACCTTCACCAGCATTATAGGCAGCGACAGCAAATTGCACATTACCTTTAAAGCGATTTAACAAAAAACTTAAATACTTAACCCCTCCTGAAATATTTTGCGTAGGATTAAAACTATCTGTAACTCCAAAACGTTTAGCGGTAAAAGGCATTAATTGCATTAAACCTTGAGCCCCTTTTAAAGAAACTGCTTTTGGATTAAAACAACTCTCAGATGAAATAACAGCATTCACCAAACCAACATCTACACCATATTTTTCACTAGCCCTATCAATAATGGCACGGTACCTACCCTTATCAGAACACTTCCTGCTAGTAGTTTTCTTGGGTCGATAAGTCACCTCTGGCAACTCATCGCCTTTGATTATTATTTTTTTATTGGTTGATACTGTATTAATGCCTGAGGAAGTAACAAACTCATAAGAATGGCTTTCATGGCTAGTGAGCATTATTAAAAAAGCAAATGTATACTTTAAAAGTCCACCCCCCCTGTTTTTGCCTGTTTTGTAAACTCGACTTTCAGATGGTCGTCGCATTACTCCAATATTATTTCGCTCCATCAAGGTCTTGGTTTTGTACTGCGCGACGGGAGTAATTAGAAAGAGCTTAGTTGTCAAGATAACGAGTATGCGTCCAGCTACGCCTAATCTGCTCTTTCAAATGTTTGAGTTTTCCTTTTGGTGCATAGGCTTGCATTGTCACGGGGCCTCTTCCATTAGAGCGACCAGTAAAGACTCTCACATCAACATACTTTTTATCCAACAAGCCTATGAAATTAATTTCAAAACCATTGAGACTCCCGTAGATTTTAGGAGTAATAACTAATTCTGATAATTTTTTAGAGAATTTATAATTTTTAGCAGCCGTTTCGAGTGTAGAACGAGCAATTTCCGGAAACTCAACAGGCGTAAGTTGTACCTCACTATGATTAACCCACGTCATCCCCGAAGGGGGATAAACATTACTGGGAGTATAAGCAACAAAAATTGGCTTTTTCCCATTCATGATTAGCTCTGTTTTCCAGCTTGGCTCCATTTCTGTCCAAATCTCTAAGCCCATACGTTTGACCTTATTAATTACCATGGGCCTTTTGTATCTTTCAGCGTAAGACATTGAAAGAAAAAATAGAAAAGGAGCAAGGATAGTTATTTTTAATAGTAATTTGTTTTCCAAAAACATCTAAATTAATCCTTTTGAAACAAGATGTGAAGAAATACCCAATAAAAAAACAACTACCAAAGCAATAAAACCGTACCAACGGTGAGTATGAAAAAAAGCGCTTTTCATATTAAAACGAGAAATTAGCAACATAATGATCAAAACAATCAAATACGATAAAAAAAGTCGTCCAATTATCTGTCCCGCTAAAGTCATATCCATAGTAATAGTTCTCTTAATTCATGCTTTTGTTTATAGAAATTTGTCGAATTTCAGTAATTTATGGACTTTTCAAGAATATAAATCACATGACAATCAAATAAATTTTGCTTAATTATATGGCAGATTAAAGTTTGCCAAACAACCTTATGGTATAAATTAGCTTACTTCTAGCTATATTATTATTGAATTTTACCAGTTTATAGAGTAGAACGGCATATCAATTAACTAAATTTATTAGCATTGAATTAATGACAAACAGTATCAACAACAAACAAAACCATTATCAAGCAGGTGCGACGCTTACTGAAGCGATATATGTTTTGCCAATATTTTTCATCATTATATTTGGCATGATGGAAATGACGTATGTTTATAAAGCTAAAAACACGTTAAACCTAGCAACTTCAGAGGCAGTACGAAAAGGGTCTTTGAATAATGCCCATTTAGATACCATACAAAATGCCTTATCAGAAGGTATGGCAGCATTATATGCGACCAAAACATCAAAATGTCCTGGTGTTTATGGCACGCTTGCACCTCCAGGGTTGGTCTGTGCAAAATTCATGCAAAGCGCCATCAATACAAGTGGTCGAAAAGCAGTTACTATACTAAGTCCATCAAAAGAAATATTTGATGCTTTTAAGAAAAAATTAAAAACAACCGTAGAAGGGGATCCAAACGAAAAGAAACAATTTGTAATTCCCAATGATAATCTCAAATGGAGATCACCTGCTCTAAAATCTGTAAAAATAGGTGGGGTAAATCGAGGGATCAATATCCAAGATGCCAATCTTTTAAAAATAAAAACCCTTTGGTGTCAAAAGCTATCAGTCCCTGGATTGGATCTCATTTTCTACAATACCATATTAAGAAATAGCACAAGCCCAGAACAAATTTTTTGTAACACTCTATCATTAAACACCACTGCTGCTGGCCCTTCTACTAGAATTTTTGGTCAATCAAAAGGTTATTACATCGCAATACGTTCGCAGGGTATAGCAAGAATGCAAAGCCCAGTACACCTTGCTGCTGGGAACTTACTCACTAGCGAAGTGATTGAAAAAATTATTGATCCAGATGTACCACCAGTCGAGCCACCTCATGAGTGTGACCCAAATACCGAAATATGCCCACCTCCAGAAGAGTGCGACCCGAACACCGAAACGTGCCCACCACCTGAAGAATGTGATCCTAATAATGAAACATGCCCTCCATCAGAAGAATGTGATCCAACAACTCAAACATGTCCAGAAGAATGTCCTGAAAATCACATTCCAAACCCCAGCCCTCTAGCTATCACTAAATGTATTGCGGATCCTGTTTATTGTGCCGCTAACCCCGCTGACAGCATTTGTCCATGCGATAAAACTGAAAAAAATTCTAGCCCTAATCCTAATTTTACGCCTATTGGCTCTTCAACAGCATCACAAAACAATAATAATGATACTCATGCATCAGGTAATACTCCACCTGCAGAAGAA
>JALSLS010000277.1 GCA_026988195.1 Methylomonas sp. | reverse complement strand
CACTAGAGAGGTATGGCATTGTTTCTCTTAATAAAGAAAAGGGAAAAATCAAGCCTGTTGTTAAAGCATCTAATTTTAGAGTAGAGTTTGGTTTGAATTCAATAAGCTATAAATAATTTGGATTTGGAGGAGTAGCTAATGTATTTCTCTTTATTGTCTAAAACCTGAATCCGTGAGGTCACTACGTCATATTATCCGTATTGACCTCATGGATTCAGGTATAAATTACAGATTCAACCCACTATCGGTGGGTTATTTATTGTGTATCCCTTAAGGAAAGGAAACCCTGATCAAGTCCAATTAGTTTTAGCTTGCTAAATCTGTCGATATTTTCCACGAAGATCGGCGCAATAGAATAACTATTACGACTCACTTCATGAAAAATAGCGACAGATTTTTCTGCGCTAAATTCTAATCGACTTAATCAGGATTTCCTTAAACTTCAACACTATGATAGATATTTTGCACATCATCATTATCATTTAGTAGCTCTAGTAGTTTTTCAAACAGTTCTTTATTGTCACCACTAATAGGGCTAGTATTTTGAGCAAGGTATTGAATTTCATCTACTTCAAATTCAATCTTAGGGAAGGCATCAAGTAGGGCTTGTTTTGCTTTAAAGTACTCAGTGTTGGGAGTAAATACGGTAATTACACCATTTTCACTTTCAATATCACTCACATCTATATCGGCTTCCATTAAAGCTTCAAGAGCTACATCTTCATCATCACCTTTGAAAACCAAAATAGCAACATGATCAAATAGATGTTTCACTGTGCCAGGTGTTCCTAATTTGCATTTTGTTTTAGTAAAGCATTGGCGCACATCACCAAAAGTACGGTTTGGATTGTCGGTAAGGCATTCGACAAGCACCATACACCCTCCAGGGCCAAAGCCTTCGTAAAGGGCAGGGGAGAAGTCTTCGCCACCACCTCCTTTTGCTTTTTCAATGGCCTTGTCAATTACATGAGCTGGAACTTGATCTTTTTTGGCTCGGTCAATAAGGCTTCGTAATGCTAGGTTTCCATCTGGGTCAAAACCACCCGCTTTAGCGCAGACATAAATTTCACGTCCGTATTTGCTATAGACTTTAGCCTTCATATCAGAAGTCTTAGCCATAGATTCTTTTCGGTTTTGGTAAGCTCTGCCCATATCTGTTGTCCTAATTATCTATATATAAAAATAGAGGCAAATCTTACAGATAACACCTTACGCTGTGAAGTATAAATCTAAAAAAAACCGATAGGGGTAATCCTATCGGTTTTAGTATTTTCTCTAAATGTGCTTTTTTTACTTAATAATTTTACCTCCTTTGGCTTTGCAATTTTTAGCAGATGTTTTTATCCAGCCTTTTCCTTTACAGCTATTTGCACCTGCACAAGCTGTTGTTGCCGTTGCGCAAGCTGATTTTCCCTTGCATGAGTTGATGCCAGAGCACTTGACTTGAGCTACTTTTGGAGTTGCGTTTGCGATAGTCGAAACTGTCATTCCAGTTAACATTAGTGCTGCAGTTGCTGTTGCAAGTGCTACCCCTGATAATTTCTTTGCTTGGTTCATATTTTGATTCCTTATATGGTTGTTTTTTTTTAAGCTTTAATCTAGGATTAGATTTGACCTGAATCCGTGAGGTCACTACGGCACAGGACGCAATCTATTGATTCATCACGGGTTTAAAAAATACCCGCTTAACCTATGGGTGAAGCTAAGATTTAGTGAGCTTCCGATCTGCGTTAGCAGATGGTGAACTCAATTATGCAGAGCTTTTTAAATCCCATAAACCAATATCTTACGCCCTGTTATCCGCATTAACCTCACGGATTCAGGTTTGACTTAAAGATTTGGGCGTGTTCAAGAATGTAAATATAAAGAGTTTATTGCGAAAAATCTCTTTTTTTCGCTATGACTCCTTCTCGGACAGGCTCTTGTAGTTATACGCCGGTGCTTATTAACTGGATTCAAAAAAGGTTTTATTTCTACGAAAAAATAGTACATCTTTCTATGTTTAATTCTTTTAGGCTGATGTAATAGGAGGGAAGTTCTTATTTTTTCACACTTTTATGAAACTAATTAATTAAACTCATGTCACATAAGCAACTAGATAAAATTGTAAAAAGAATGAAATAGAACTATGTTTATCTAGGAGGCTGTCCGAGAACTTGGATTGAAACGAAAATGCTA
>JALSLS010000276.1 GCA_026988195.1 Methylomonas sp. | reverse complement strand
ACCAACTTAAAAAAGCAATAATTTATAGATTATGCAATGATAATTCGGCTTTAGAATATATAGAAAAGTATTACAAAAGGAGAAAAACAATTTTCGAAAATTACCCAAACGAAATTGTAGCTGAACGCTACTACAATGCCTCCAAAGAGCTCAAAGAAACTTTAGAAAAAACAGCGCCGATTTATAATACAGTGATGTAATAAAAAAACAAACAGCCTTTTAAAGCATTAATAAATTCAGATTTCAAACCCCCCATCGTCCTCGTTTGAACGAAGTGGTAACGAGGATGTGGTGAGCCGAGCATTTGTAATGCGTATTAATATATCGTAAGTTTAGACAAAGAGGAAGGATTGTAGTAAAGAGCGTTAAAACGCTGTTCTCGTGCATCCTCGTTGCAAACGAGGACGATAGGGGTTTATTGAAAGGGACTGTTGATGGCTTCGAGGTAATAGTTGATCCTGCAAGGAAATTTACAGTAGATATACTTACAAAAAATGGCAACTTGAAAGTATTTAACGAACTAAAAAGTTGGAATAACTTTAGCAGTGTTTTTGAGAAACAGTTTACAAAACAATTTTCTAATTATTTGAAAAATATTGAAGATTTAGGGCAACTAAAGTATTTATTTGAAGGGAAAGGTAGATACATCAAAACGTCTGGCAATTTTGATGCTGCTAAAGGATTCTTGAAATCCGATATTGCGAAGGCTCTCAAAAACAATAAGGATGAGGTAATTTCAAGCCTAGGTAATAATCCTGACAAAATGATTAAACTGTTTGGCGATACAGAATTGAGTGATGACTTAATTGACTTATTCGTAGAGAAGAACTTTACCAAAATTTTTGAAGTAATTTATTAATATGTTTCGAATTGTAAATAAACTAGAAAGGGTTTTGCTTCCGCAAGTAAAAGCGGGACATATTTTTTTTATTGATGATGGAAATGTAGTTAGTATTGAACCCCTAACTTATTCTAAGAAGTATCTCTTTAAAATTGAACAACACAAGATGTATAATTTGAAATTTATAGATAATCATATTTTTTCATTGAGTAATGGTATTTTATACATTTATGATTTTTTAAACAAGGACGTTTCAGAAATGGACATTGGTTTTACCCATCTCATTAGTTTGACTGCTAAAAGACTTATTGGAACTAGAAAAGTAGATGGTAAGAGAGTAGTAAGTGTCTTAAATTTAGAAAGCAATCATATAGAATATTCAATTTCAACTGGACTTGGCAATGTTTTATGTTCTGAACAATATATTGTTCATGAGTCATTTTTAAATGAAGCATTAATCACAAATTATTCTCTCTTTAATGGAGATTTAGTATCAGAAATACAACTTAGTTCAATAAACGAAATACCATATACTGAGCCACGCTTTTCTTCTGCATCCATTATTTATAAGGATTGCATAATTAAGTCCATCCCAGAAGGTATACTGGCATCATTTGATGTTTTCACAGGGGAACTTCAATGGTATGTTGAAGGAGTGAGTTTATTGGTTTCAGAGTATAAAGGCAAGATTTACAACCTTAATACAGACACTTTTGTTATCATTGATGCTTCAACGGGTAAAATAGAGAAAGAGATTTCAATGTTAGACCAATATAGAATAAATAAAATAGAAATGGCATCTACGAATACACTTTGTGTCACTGATACACATGTTTTTTTTACTGATAACTGGAAATCAAAGATTGGAGCTTTAAATATAGAAAAGTGCAAATTGGATTGGGTTTATCAGTTAGATACAAAACAAGGGACGACATTACCAAATGCTCCAATTATAGAAGAAAAGAGAATGTATATTTTAGATAGTGCAGGTACACTACATATTCTTGAGAAAGCCACCACCGCTAAACCCAGCATGTAAGCTAAAATAACCCCTCTAGGCGTAGAATGACTAAAAGTCCAGAATAAAAAACGTAAACTAGGTGTAGTTTGCAACTACACCCCCCGAAGGCGGGGAATCCAAACCCCTGAGTGCACAAGCCAGCAGCACTACCGACAAAAAGACCCTCTCGCTGCTCGGCGGTTACCACCAACAGCTTGCTACACTCAGTGCCTATGTGATCCAACAAGACACCGTCAATGACACCAAAACAGCAACAGACATCGCCGCACTAAAAATCATCAGCTACAGTGTCCTGCAAAAGAAAGTCATCATCGTACCGGTGA
>JALSLS010000275.1 GCA_026988195.1 Methylomonas sp. | reverse complement strand
AGAGAGCAGCTGCCTATTTAAGCCACCCGATTTTATGTGTATTGTTACAACTTTTATTTATCTCTCAGTAGCAATTATCAGCTTTCCATTGACAACAGCCGATTTCAAAATAATGTGCTCTTTTAAATCTGCTCTGCTAAATAGAGTACATTTTCAATCACCACAAAAGTCAGTTGGCCATAGACTTAGAGAACCTTTCTTTGCCTTTTGCATGAACATTTATAATTTAAAGCCCATTTTAAAAAAAGTATTGGTTGGAATAAATAGCAAAGTAAAGACAAAAAACATATGCAAGCTTGCTGAAATTTTCTGAGATAAGAAAACTGATACCAAAACCTCCAGAACTAAAACCACTAGCAATGTCCACCACCCTGGCAACCCTGTATCACGAATTCGCTTAGCCACAAGGTTTAATCCGGCAAAACTTATTATCAGCAAAAACAATCCAAAAATTATAATAAAAGGCAATGAAAACCATTCTCTCAGTAACTGCTGCGCTTGCTGCACATCTCCACCAATAAGCTGTTCACCAGTACCGATGGCCACACCAATAGCCAATATAGATCCAAAAAACAATAACTGAAGCAATACTGTGTAGCCTAGATAAGGCAGTCTCTTTAAATGGCCTGTTTTAACTTCACCTAAAAGTATTTTAAACATATCCTTTTCCTTATTTATTTTTCCACAATGTAATGGTTTCACCTGCCCCCAAGCCAATGGAGATAAATTGATCACCGGGTATACAACACAAATCAATGCAGGCAGGGAATTCCTCAGGGCAATAATATAGTGCAACAATCAAAAACAAGGGTCTAACGGCATAAAGAGATAGCGTTTCACCTTTTCCTGTCTATTAAACTGCCCGCTTCAAACGGTAAAAGCTACTAGGTTATAAATATTCCAGAGCCAATAAACATAGACTGCTTTTTTCATCACTTTTTTACACCTTTTCAAATTGCATCAATGTAACGCTTTACCGCATCCGTTAAATCTTTCATTATCAAGGGTAACAGTCACTGACGTTTCAAATAATTCATCACTCATCGTATCTAAACACTTAGTTCCCTTTATAGTAATATCCAGATTATGTCCATTCTCTTGAACATGATATTTGGCTGTTGCGTTAATTTTATCTATAAGAGGCTCAGGTACAGCAAACTTATTGACTGTTTGTCCATAATCACTGACAAATACAATGCCTTTCTCCTTTGAAATCAGTATATGCCAATCTGGTTCATTTCCACCTGCTCTATAATCCCAGCCATTTAGCTTGGCCTGTTCCCAAATTGCCTTAGCACGGTTATTAATGCAGCCTTGATATTTCCCGCCAGCTATTTCAAGGAAGGCTTCATCACCTTTACTCCAAAAGAGTTTATCACCCTCTCTATATTTTGTGCCAGAGCCAGATGATACATGGGGTAATTTTATTGCTTGGTCAGGCAAAAACAACCATACACCCCCATCTTCAATACTAGCTACGAACTCATATCCTCCCTCACATTCATAAACATAAGCCTGTCCCATGCCATTATTATTCGGTATACTGTTGAGCACACATGAATTAAGAAAAACAATCAGTAAATACCCGCCCCTTAAAGGAATAGTTCGAACCTTCATTGCATCCTTCTTTTTAGTCAAAAAAATCAACATCCCATTAAACTCCCTATTTTTTAATAGAATTAAGATATTTTATAGTTTTATCATCTAGTTTAATTGAGTGTTCCAAATGATGCCGCTCCCAATCGTTATGCTTTTTTTGTTCTAAATATTTTTGCTGTTCCACTGTTATTCTCATATTTCTAGCTGCGGCCTCAGCTTCACTTTCACATTGCCTAAAAGCATCAGACCAGCCTTGGGCATACTGAGAATCACTTTGAAAACGTCTGACATCTTTTTTAAATTGGTCAAACATACTTCCACCAGCTTTTTGTCCACTATGGCAGCCATCATCAAAACCATCTGCATAGCTTACGGGGCACCCCTGCTTAAGCATTATTTCCTTTTGGCTCATACAGCCTGAAAGTGCTAAAAAACTTAATAGTACTGCTAGCAATAATAGCTGCATATTTTTTCCTGATTACCCACAAGCTTCCGCAACTTTATAGGAAAACGGTACTCTAAGAAATATGTAACTTTGGAGTCAAAGCCATGTGCAAAAATAAAGTACAGTTTCAAGTAGGCTACAGCTTAATACAGC
>JALSLS010000274.1 GCA_026988195.1 Methylomonas sp. | reverse complement strand
TTGCCTGTTCTGCAAACAAGGCCATTTCAGCTTCGATAAATTCTTTGCTCATGGTTTTGGCATAACCACCTTCACCCGAGGCATCTTCCTCAAAATCCAGCTCAAGAAATTCAGCATTCATGCTTTCTATCTGATCTTTTACTTCAGGGCGTGTATCAAACGCTCGAACAATGGCACCCAGACCTTTTGCCGTCCCAATGGCGGCAAGCCCAGCAACACCTGCACCAATCACCATGATCTTGGCGGGAGGGATTTTTCCAGCGGCAGTGATCTGGCCAGTGAAAAAACGGCCAAACTGCTCAGCGGCTTCAATGACCGCTCGATAACCAGAAATATTTGACATCGAACTCAATGCATCCATTTTCTGCGCACGTGATATGCGGGGTACAGAATCCATCGCTAATACCGTTATATTGCGCTGCGCTAACTGTGCCATAAGTTCTTCATTTTGAGCAGGCCAAATAAAACTAATTAGCGTTATTCCAGCTTTAAGCAACTGAATTTCTTCAAGATCCGGTGCCCTTACTTTGAGTATTATATCTGCTTTCTCGTACAATGATTTTGCGGATTTACGAATAGTCACGCCCGCTTCTCGGTAAGCCGCATCCGTAAAGGAAGCATTGGCGCCTGCACCCGATTCAATGGCCACTTCAAAACCCAACTTCATTAATTGTTGTGCTACATCAGGTGTAGTCGCAACACGATTTTCATCTGGATAAATTTCTGCAGGTATACCAATCTTCATTTTCAATTTCCTTACCTATAATATTCTTTGTTGTTCTCGTCTTTTTTTTCTGAGGCGATGTAGTACTGCTCTATATGTTTACTCATTAGCAAATTCATTTTCAATGAGTTGACAAATAGTGTGATAAACACACATGTGAGATTCTTGAACCCGAGCGGTGGAATTTGACGGCACATCAATATGAATATCTGCAAGCCCTTTCAAATCACCACCCCCACATCCCGTCAACACAATCGTCTTTAAGCCTAATTCTTTGGCTTTTTTTATACCTTCAATAACATTCTTAGAATTGCCGCTGGTTGAAAATCCAAAGGCCACATCTTTTGCTTGGCCTAAAGCTTCAATTTGGCGGGAAAAAATAATCTCGTAAGAATAATCATTCCCCAATGATGTCAATATAGAGCTATCGGTTGTTAATGCTATCGCTGCCAATGCTTTTCTTTCTTTCATAAAGCGACCAACAAACTCTGCCGCAACATGCTGTGCATCCGCTGCGGAACCACCATTCCCAAAAAACAATAACTTCCCATCTTGATTTAAGGATGCAGTCATCACTTGCACTGCTTCGATAATTAAATCGATATTATTATCCACCGTCGCTTGTTTCACGAATAATGATTCTTGAAATATATTTTTTATTATTTCTCTCATTTTTCCTCACCTATCCATGATCTATTTAGCATGAACCTATTCTTTAATAGCATCAAACTATGCTAATACTATTTCAAGTAATTCAGGAAACTCTTCCGTTTCCATATGATTTAAAATGTAATGACCATGGCCTTTCAACTCAATCACTTTTCCACCTAACGCATCATGATAAATCTTCAAGCTCTCTACACCTTCAGACTGTTCGTTGTCGGCTGTAAACATGATGATCTCACCCACTCTTGACTTAATACTTTCATCAATAGGGTAGTTGTATAGTTTTTCTCTAAGTTCATCACCCGGTTCTGCAATTTTCCACGGGGCAACCAGAATAAGTTTGGCCACTTTTGTTTTAGTATCGCCTAACCAGCGTACTAAGAAGGCATTACCACCACTATGCCCTATCAATATCGTATTGTCATTAATATCGTATTTCTCAAATGCAGTTTTAAGCTTCTTATAATCTGGATACCATGCTTCTGGTAGCTCTGCCGTTTCTGAAGGTATGCCAGCAACAGTGAGTTTCTGATTAAACATGGGGATCCAGTGTTTATCAAATGTGCGTGTTTTTGGATTGCTTGAAATTTCAACGCTCGCAGGAAAGCCAGGCGTTACGATACAATTCTTAGTCTTATTATTACTCATAAGTACACTCCATAGATTAAAAAGGCCGTGTTATTTGATATCAAACAACACAGCCATCACTAATTCAAGTAAGACCTTTAGCTGTCCAACCGCCATCAACAAAAATATCCTGTCCGGTTACATAAGAAGAGGCTTCTGACGCTAAATAAATAGTCGCACCGATCATATCTTCAGGTTCTCCCCAACGCTGAACAATCATATGACGTAAGCGAGAGTTATACATTTCAGGATCTGCTTGGCTACCAGCCGTCATCGCTGTTTTAATATAACCCGGCGCAATATTATTGACTCGAATATTATCCCCAGTCAGATCCATTGCTAGACCTTTAGTCATCATACGCATACCACCTTTGGCAGCGACATAGCCAGGGTTGCCTGGAAATCCTACTATACTGTTAATACTGGTAAGGTTAATAACTGAGCCACCACCGGCCTTTTTCATATAGTCTCTTGCTGCAATGGTCAGTGCGTAAGCAGCCCGAAGATCGATTGACATAGTCAGATCATAATTTGCTAAACGCTCTTCTAAGGTATCGGTGTCTTTCAGTGGGAAGGTAACCCCCGCAGCGTTCACCAGAATATCGATTTGGCCATACTCATTAGCTACTTCTTTGCAGACTTCCTGAATTCTATCTGTGTCAACCAGATCTATTGCATAAAATGTTGCTGTGCCTCCAGCATCGATTATCGCTTTAGTGGTAGCTTTACCGCCTTCTTCATCTCTATCGGCAACAGCTACTTTTGCACCCGCCTGCGCTAAACCTTTGGCGATAGCCTCTCCCATGCCGGCTGCAGCTCCGGTAACAATGGCAACTTTACCCGCAACTGAAAATAGCTTTTCTATATATGAACTCATTATATCTACCTCTTATTTAATTAAAAAAATAAACGTATTACATGGATCTGATTTAAAAACAAAACAACGGTCTCCATATGCAGTGTAAATTATTTCACGATTGCACTATCCCGCTGAGAAAAAATGATTACCAAGTCGTTCGCCCACCATCGACCGGGATCACAGCACCATTTAGATAGCTAGATGCCTGACTGAGCATAAAAATAATAACCCCCTGATATTCGTCGGCATTCGCCATCCGTGCCATAGGGATCCGGCTATGTACTTCTGCTAAAAAAGCACTGTCTTGACCGTTTTCAATCCCGCCAGGACACAAGGCATTGCAACGTACATTTTTATCAGCCCAATAGGTAGACAAATAACGTGTTAAGCCCAATAACGCTGTTTTAACAACAGAATAGGTAACGGGCTTAACCGCTTGTTGCTCTATCGGTAACCCTTCTTTCATATAGAGTCGTTGATCGGGAGAAATCAGTCCTAAATCTGATGAAATATTAATAATGCTACCGCCTGCTGGATTTTCAGAAATGGCAGTACCGTAATGTTTAGCACATAAAAATGCCCCTGTTAAACCAACAGCAATATCCTGTTCCCAAGCATTAAGTGGAAAATTTTCAAGACGAGAGAAGTTTTTACCATCGCTATCCTCTACTTTTGGATTATTGGCTGCATTGTTGATCAGGCCGCTGATGGAACCAAATCGTTGTAACAATAGCGCACAATTGTCAGCAATCGATTGTTCATTTGTTATATCAACCACCATGCCCGTTGCTGGTACCTTATATTTTTGCTCTAACTCTTTAGCAAAAACATCAATAGTATGTTGGTTTAAATCAAGTAAAATTGGGATACCACCATAAGCCGCAACAGCTTCTGCATGTTTTCGCCCCAATAAGCCGGTAGCCCCCGTAATAACCACAACCTGACCATCAATTCTGAAAAGTTGATCTAATTTTTGATTTGTCATCTAAAACACACCTACTGTTTGCCCGCCATCAACAACTAACACCGAGCCCGTGATAAATGATGCACGATCTGAACATAAAAATAATGCAGCATCTGCTATTTCATCAACACTGCCAAATCGCTGCATTGGCACACTAGATTCAATAATATTAGTGATACGGTCTGCATCTTGTTGAATTTTTTCATCCCATGATCCACCCTGGAAAAAGATATTTCCGGGTGCAATAACATTAACACGCACATCCGGAGCTAATTTTCTCGACATGTTTTTTGCTAATGCAAATAAGGCTGCTTTTGCTGTTGAATAATCTACAGGTGCACCAATGGCTTCTAAACCCGCAATAGATGAAATAAAGAGTAAACAACCTTTTGATTTTTTTAGCATGGGAAGAAATGTTCGTGCCGTTAGCAAAGCCGATTCAAAGTTAGTATTCCAAGTACTTTGCCATTGTTCCTCGTCAGGCAAAGAGTCAGCTATACTACGACCATCGCCAATGTTGGCGACAACAATATCGATACCCTGCCAACTATCTTCTATAGACTGTTGCAAAGCATTTAATGCCGCCTGCTTTGTACAATCACATTGCATCGCACTTATGTTTTTTTGTCCATAACTCTTCTGGAGTTCTGCTGCTGTTTTTTGTAATTGTTCATTGCCTCTAGCAACAATTCGAACTTGCGCCTTTTCTTGTAGGAAATGCGCCGAAATGGCGGCACCGATGCCTTTTGAAGCACCTGTAATTAACACTCGCTTTCCCGCTAAGCCCAGTTCCATCAGCCTACTCGCGCGTATGCTTCGAGGTAAGGCTTGATCCAGTCCAGTTGTTGCTTAAAGATCGCTACGCCTTCATCATCCCGGTAGGCCTGCATTAAGAAAGGACCACGGTAATTAAACGATTTTAATTTATTAAAAAAACCGTCAAAGTTTGCATTTCCGTTGCCTAAAACAACAGAACCGCCGTCTAATACTCGATCTTTAATGTGAATATCAGTAATACGTGCCCCATAAGCTTCAAGCTCTTCAATGGGGTCAAAACCTAATGCAGCACTATTTCCAATATCATAATTGACGGTTATTCTGCTTGATTCGAAACGATTTAGTAAATCATTAAAAGGTGTCGGGGCTAAGTCAGTCTCTAATGAGAGGTTAATATTTTTGCTTTCCGCAAGTTCTAAGATAGGACTAAGCTGAGTGACAAATCTATCAACTGCATCTGTATTTTCTAACGTAGATTGATCAACACAGGGAATGACAATATCTGTCGCGCCGAGTTGGGACGAAGAATGTATCAAGCGACGTAAAACATCTGAACTTGTTGCCGCAAGATCGGTATTTTCAGAATGAAGGGGAGCTTCCATTAAATAGTCAGCACAGACTGTTTTTACCGCAACGCCACTACGTTCTGCCACTAACAATATTTCATCAACCCCACCGGCACTAAGCAGTGGGTTTTTCTCGGCATCATTAAAATCTAATATAAATTCAATGCAATCCAAGCCTAACTGCTTTGCAATAGGAAATTCATCCTGCCAGTAACCCAGTGGATGTGCTTGATAGCGACCTATGTATTTTGGTAGCAAGCGTCCTTGAATGACGCCAATAGAATTGTTCATTTTTGTAATGTCTTATTATAGATAAACTTAAGAAAAGTGAGCACGCAACTTTTCAGCTATCGGCACTTCGTCAGCAATAATTCTCTTCACGCCGTCTCCCATTGCCAATTCAACTTTACGAATACCACCAACTAAAATGCGAAGCCCGGTAGGTTCCATCGAGGCGGTCTGATCAGAACCATACATCGTTCTGTCCAGGGTTATATGCCGTTCTAAAGAGGTGATCCCCAGTGCCGCTGCGGCCACTGATATCGACTTTCCTATTTCGTGACCACTATAACCGACGTCGCACTGGAATTTATCTCGCAGAGTGTTGATCACGTTTAAATTAGCATCTTCAGGCTGCATAGGGTAGGTTGATACGGTATGCATGAGTTCAAAAGGACAGTTGGCATCTCTGAATATATCTACGGCTTTTTGAATGTCGTCATAGGTCGACATGCCGGTAGAAACAAAGGTACGCTTGCCTTCTTCGGCTATCATTTTTAGGAGATCTTCATACACCAGCATCGCGGATGCTACTTTATTATAATTGCAGTCGAATTGTCGCAAAAATTTCTGGCTGTTTAGATCCCATGCCGATGCAAACCATTCAATACCTTGTTCCTTGCAATAGCGATCAATTTCTTTGTAGTCATCAGCATCAAATTCTAGACCTTGTTTTTGGTCTCGCTGTGTTGTGCCCCATTGGCTTTCTCGGGGTTCGGCTAAAAATTCTTGGGTGTACACTAAATCAATGTCGCGTTTCTGGAACTTAACCGCATCACAGCCCGTTTTTACAGCAACATCAATTAATTCTTTGCATATTTCCATGCTGCCGTTATGGTTGATCCCCACTTCAGCAATTATTGTAATACTCATTGTTCTTCCTTTGTTGAATATAATATATCTAAAAAGTCCATGTTCAGCACGTCTTCCAGTAGCTCTCGAACAATGCCTGCACCACCCGCGGTTTTGAGTGTTATTTTCGCAAGTTGTTTTATTGCAACGTGGCTATCAGCCGGACAGGCTGAATAGCCACACAAGCTCATTGCATGATAATCATTTAAATCATTACCAACATATAAAATACTGTCTAAACTAAAGCCTTCTTTTTTTATTAACGTATGCAAGGCATCGACTTTATTCTTTACACCTTGGATTACCGGCACCTTTAGTTTTTTACCGCGCGCGGTGACTACACTGTTTTCTTCTGTAGAAAGGATAAATACCGGCTTTTTCACTTTTCTTAATACATCAAAGCCCAGACCATCTCCACGACTGCAATAGACAAATTCTTTGCCACTCTGATCAAGTAGAACCCGATTATCCGTTAGCACGCCATCAAAATCGAATATTAGGGCATCCAATTGCTCTATTTGAATCTGCTTTGAATCCATTACTTTCAAAATCCTAATTTACCGTTTTAAAAACCTTTCTATAATGTAATACTAATCACGCATTCTAGAATTACGAACGGCCTTTACCACCTGATGAAATATAATCAGAAAGCGCCATTTGTTGCTTGCCAACAGCAGCAATAGCACTATGTACACGCTTAATGATTGCTCGCATAAAATTAAACATAAACTGTGGTTCTTTGAGTATAAGTGGACGAATATCCTCATCTTTAAAGCTGAATAAGGAGACCCCCCCTAACGCCATGGCTGATGCAGAGTGTGGAGTATCGTCAATAAAAGACAACTCAGCAACCATATCTCCTTTTTGTAACATGCGGAGTATATGTGGCCTCTTTTCTTTCTTCTTTCTTTCTTTAACCAGTGCTATTCTACCCTCTGCTATTAAATAGAAGCATTTCTCTAGCTCTCCTTTATGGAACAGGAAATCGCCGTCTTTAAGACCATTTTCACAGCACGCATTCTGCGATAATATATCCGCACCGTCTTCACCAATATACTCACCGATTGGCGATTCCATAATGAGTGCTTTCACTTTTTTTACATCCGGTTTATTCATAAATAACTCCAGTTCTATTATTTAGATTTTGTTTGAAAAATGTGGTGGCGGCTTCTAAGTTTTGTTTTGCTTCTGGTGTCAATCCCATCTGAAGCTCCCACTCATACCCTTTAATTGTTAGAAAGTGGACATCTGGCGTATAGTCGAAACAGGTTTGACATGTGGCCAAAATAGACTCAACGGAAATAGCATGTGACGTAAAACTAAAATCCATTATTGGTTCCACTTTTTCCAGCTGAAATGTTTTCAGATCTGGTACTTTGCTCGCATCCACAAATAACACTTGTTTCTTATAACTAATCATATCTGCATCTTCAAGGTGAAGCTGATAATGCCGCATCAACTCTGCTTTAGGACAGATTGATTCGCTTTCTAGCCAGTCAATAAATGCCCAGCCTAAACCATCATCTTGCCGGCCAACATTGCCAATACCATAAATTAAGCTATCGCTATTATTATAGTCTGCTAACAGCCTAGCCATCTCATCAACGGATGAATTCATTAACCAGCTTACCTTTTGAATCCAGTACGGAAACCACCAATGGCATTTGTCCTGCCGCATGGGTGGCACAACTTAAACAGGGATCATAAGCACGAATACTCACTTCAATTGCATTCATCATGCCTTCAGTTATCTCTGCATTTCCGCCAATATAATCCTCTGCAACAGAACGCACACTACGATTCATCACTGTATTATTTTGTGTTGTCGCCACAACCAGATTGGCAAAAGTAATATTGCCTTCTTGATTGGCACGATAATGATGCAACAAGGTTCCGCGTGGGGCTTCAACTACGCCGACACCTTCACCTGACCACATGCTTTGATCGTAGGCCAAAACAAGCTGTTCTTTTTGCAAGTCCGGATCGTTCAATAACACTTTAATTTGCTCAGTCGAGTGCAAAATCTCAATCGCACGCGCCCAGTTGGTATGCAAAGTCATATCATTTGCTTTACCTTTAGTGTATTCATGAAAGCGTTCTAGTGCTGCTTTAGCTAGGGGTGTTGAGTCAGAATAACTTTTGGTTACATTAACTCGCGCTAAAGGACCCACTCGAACAGAACCCTCTTCTCGCCCTAATGCTTTGAGGAACGGAAACTTCATATAACTCCATTCTTCAGTCGCTTCTGAAAAATGCTCTAGATAGTCGTGATAATCTAACTCAGTAACAATCTCTTTATTTTTATCGACAATTCGCATTTTGCCATGATAATAATCCACATTATCATCGTCACCCACCAAACACATATTCAATGCGGGCACATCAGCAAAAGTATCTACTTGCTTACGATTTTTTTCATGAAAATCATAGAACAGATTTAAGCCGTCTTGAGCAAATTCAATCGCATCATCAAGCGAAATAAGACCTTCCTCACCGTTTAATAATCGGTCTCTCGCTTCTATAGTCAAGTTCTGATTGACACCACCGGGTATTGAACTAATGCCATGCATACGTTTGCCTAACACTGCTTTAATGCCTTCTTGTCCCCATTTACGAAGGGCAACCACACGCTTAACCAGATCAGGATCGGCTTCCACTAACCCCAGAACATTACGCTGTTCTGGCGCGGCATCCATCCCAAACAACATTTCTGGTACGATCAAATAAAAATAGGCGGTAACATGCGATTGTAACTGCTGCATATAATGCCCCAATCGCCGCATTTTTTCAGCAGTAGGTAGCATAGGAGTACCTTGGCTATAACCTACGCCCACAATATCATCCAGTGCTTTCGCACCGCATAAATGATGGCTCACAAAGCAGATACCACAAATACGTTGTAGTAGCATCGGTGCTTCCCAGTAGGGATGGCCCTGGATAAACTTTTCAAAACCACGAAATTCAACCACATGCAACTTTGCATCAACCACTTGATTATCATCATCAAGATGAATCGTCACTTTACCGTGACCTTCGATACGTGTAACCGGATCAATAACTAATTTTTTACTCATTTTACTCTCCTACGTTAATCATAACGGTTCATTTCGGTTGGTAAGTCAAATCCACGCCCATGAACAAAATCATCCAGCACTTTAATAATTGCATCGCCATCAGGCGGGCAGCCAGGAATGAAATAATCTATTTTCACAACTTCATGTAATGGTAGAACCTTGGTCGTTATAATGGGCAAATCTTCATGAAACGGAATTACTTTTTTTGCACCCGGTACTGCGGTAGGTGACTCGACATACGCTTCAACAAAGCATTCTTCCAATGGCACTACATTACGCATAGCTGGCACACCGCCCCAAACCGCGCAAGCACCAACAGAAATCAAAATATCGCAATTCTCTCTATATTCTTCTAGAATTTCAATGTTTTCTGAGTTAGCAACCCCACCCTCTACAAAACCTATAGTACAACGATGAGGAATACGCTTTACATCCGTAAAGGACGAACGCGTAATAGCTACTTTGTCCAACAAACCTAATATACGTTCATCCATATCTAGAAATGACAGCGTGCAACCCCAACAACCACATAAGCCCATCATCGCGACCTGTATTTTTGCATCACGCTCAGCTTTTATTTTGGGATCGAGTGGTGTTGCAGGTAACTCGTGAGATAAAATTTCGTTTTTATTATGTGAATGACTCATCGGTGCTCCTTTTCTAGCGCGCGGTCTTTAATTGATTTAATTTCAAACTTACGTTGTCCTATTGGATCATCATAGCCTTGTGTTTTATCAATGATACAACCTACAGGACAAAGATCCGATGCATAACGAACCTGCTGGGGTGTCATATCATTGGCTAATTCAGCATCAATTTCAATACTGGAATGTGTGCCTCGCCCCTTGATACTAAAAATCTTTTTGCCTGTTCTTTCATCACGCACCATATCAACACAGCGCTGACAAAATATACAGCGATCTCTTTGTAAAAAAACAGTCTTAGATGCATGATCTACCACACGGGGTGTAAAACGATAGGGGAATCGCGAGACCATCATGTCGACCTCATAGCCTGTTGCCTGTAATTCACAGCGGCCACTTTTTTCACAACTTGGACAGTTGTGATTTCCTTCCGAGAACAATAGTTCTACTAACGCTTTTCGCATATCGACAATTTCAGCATCATCATTGACTTCTATTTCCATGCCGTCTGCAACAGGCATGGTACAAGCGGCCATCACTCTACCATTCACCTTAACAGAACATGTACGACAAGTTCCTAAACAGGGTTTACCTTTCACATAGCACAATGAAGGTATATAAACCCCATTTTGTGAAGCGACGTCAATAATATTCTCTCCTGAACGAGCGTGTACCTCTTTCCCATCAATTGTGAGTTTAATTGACATTATACCTCCTCCTTCATTAGTTTTTTAACAGCTAATTCATGCGCACTTAGTGCTTCTTCCATATCAAAAGAAGGTAATAATGGTCCTTTCTGCACCACTAACTTTTCAGCATATATTTCAGGAAATTTATCCATTGTTGCCAAAATCGGGTTAGGGGCAGCCGTGCCCAATCCACAACGACTGGTACCTTTGAGTAAGTTACTCCATGTCGTTATTTCTTCAAGATCTTGCTCCGTGCCTCTACCTGCAATAATGCGTTCCATCTTATGCATTAGATCCACTCCACCTGCACGGCATGGCACACAAATGCCACATGATTCTTCAACAAAGAACTCTGAGTAATCTCTGACAATTTCCAATATATCACGAGTATGATCAAACACCATTAACGAGCCATTACAGGATAAATCGCTATAGCAAAATTCTCGTTCGCCATCTTGTTCTACCGACAAACTGTCTCCGGCAGGGCCACTGATTTGAACATAACGTGGATCTACCGCTCCAATCATTGTCATCACTTCATTGAGGGTTGCCCCCCATTCGATTTCATAAATCCCTGGTTTTTCACAATCGCCCGATACGCTGAGTAAGCGGGTGCCTGTTGAGTCTTCTGTTCCCATATCACTGAACCAAGCAGCACCTTTTTCAATGATCCGGCTAGCACAGGCTAAAGTTTCAACATTATTAACGCTGGTAGGCATACCTAAATAGCCTTGCTGTATAGGATACGGTGGCTTCACTCTAGGTGTGCCTCGTTTGCCTTCGCAGGATTCAATCAATGCGGTTTCATCACCACAAACGTACGCGCCCGCGCCCATTTGGATGCGAATATCGAATTCAAAGTCTTTGCCTAAAATCTGCTTACCTAGAAGTCCTTGATCACGAAAATCTTCAATTTGTTGCTGCAAAAACTCCTTGATATACCAATACTCAGCGCGTAAATAAATGATACCGTAGCGAGAACCTATCGCATAAGCAGCGGCAATCATACCTAACAACACGTCTTTGGGAGAATGACTCAGTAAAACACGATCTTTAAACGTGCCCGGCTCACCTTCATCTGCATTACATATAATGTATTTTTCTTCGCCTTCGGCCTCACGTCCAAATTGCCATTTCAAACCCGTTGGAAAGCCTGCTCCCCCTCGCCCTTTCAGGTTTGAGTCCGATATCATTTCTATCACTTCTTCAGGAATATAGTTATCTAAGCACGTTTGTAAAATCGCTTTATAATCACGATTCGGCTTAAACAAGACTATACTGTCAGTGCGTAGATTTGCATCCACTATAGCTTCAACATAAGCTAGTTCAGTGTTGGCAATCGCACCTGGATTAGCAATTTCCTCAGGCGACTTACCTTGTCTTAATTGCGAAATAATTTCTTTAACTTTAGCGGGTGTAAGTCGTGTAAAAACGACATCATCCACCATCATGGCAGGCTCTTGGTCACTCAGACCAATACAGTTTGCGTCACCTAATCCGATCACACCAGAATCATCAACACTATTAAATGAACAGCCTATTTCTTGTTCTAGTGCTTTGCGAACATCGTGGTAGCCATTCATTTTAGCAATGACGGTGTTACACAAGTAAACTTGGTGTTTACCAAACGATTTATTAAGAAAAAAATGATAAAAAGTAAGCGTTTCGCTCACATCATCTGAAGACATATTAAGCGCTTGTGCTAATTGCGCTTGCGCTTTATCTGAGATATGGCCTTGTTGTTTTTGCACATCCCACAACATGTCCATCAATCGTGTCCTATCTGAGTCATAGCGATCAACTATGCTCTGGATTTCGTTACTCATAAGTATTTAGATTCCCTAACTGTTAATAATAATGACGACAATTGGAATGGCATATTCGCAACTATCAACTTAGGTATTTTTTAACATTTTATAACACTGGTTATATATGCATAATTCACACCAAGAACAACCATTAATTAAAACAATGACTTACAACTTAATAGGCTGTCAATCTGGAAGGTATCCTTGCATGTATTCAAGCTAATTGAACAGAAACCTTCCAGTGAATCAAACTAAAAATTAAACTTTAGACTTACCCCTCAATTTTAAATCTTAAAATATGTTACTAGTAGTGCGATGTAAGCCCTTATAACTTGTTTGAAATACAAACTCTTTGCAAGCAGACCACACCCCAGTATATAACTACCATTGAAGCTTAAACATTAACTTGCTTTTAGTGCTGCAGCAAAACAAATATGAATAAACTCTTCCACATCTAACGAAGCGCCACCAATAAGCCCACCATCAACATCAGGTTTTGCAAAAATTGCTGCCGCATTATCTGCTTTGACGCTACCACCATAAAGAATTTGTAATGATTCAGCAGTGGCTTTGTCATGTTTCGCAATACGCTCACGCATAAACGAATGTACATCTTGAGCCCATTCTGGTGTGGCAGATTTACCTGTGCCGATCGCCCAAACAGGTTCATAGGCCAACACTGTTTCCGAAAGTGCCTTAGGTCCTTTGTGTGCAATAAGCACATCTAATAGCCTAGCAATTACTTCTTCGGTTTTATTTGCTTCATAATCATCGGCTGTTTCACCGATACAAATAATGGGGGTTAAATTGTGACGGGTAGCCATTTCATACTTTTGTGCTACGATTTTATCAAGCACCGTTTGATCTAACTCTAACGTTTCATAGAGACAGCGCCGTTCAGAGTGTCCTATGAGTACGTATTCACAGCCAAATCCTTCGATCATGGCCGCTGAAATCTCACCGGTATAAGGGCCTTCATCAAAGGCTGATACATTCTGTGTACCCCAATGTATACCTGAACCCGTTAAAATTTCTTGTGCTTCTCTTAAATATACTGCGGGGGGAAATATTGCGATATCAATCGCTGAAGAAGTATTGAGATCTTTGATCATTTTTTTTAATTGATCAGTGTGGTGGAGTATGTTTTCTAATAATATTGTTGAGCTTTCCGTTGGACTATTCATTTTCCAATTTCCGGCTACAAGCGGCTTACGCATGATTTTCTACCTTTGGCTAATTGTAGCTCCCTTCGAATAGGGAGCTACGATAAAATTAAAGTGTTTCTACAGACTGTAGAATTAACAGATATCAGTCTTGATGATATGAAACTACTCTGTCTACTTCATTTTTTGAGCCAAGAATAACGGGGACACGTTGATGGATATCGGTTGGTGTCACTTCCATCATACGTTCGACCCCTGTTGAACAGACGCCGCCTGCTTGTTCAACAATGAATGCCATCGGATTTGCTTCATACATCAAACGAAGCTTGCCAGGTCTTGAAGGATCACGGGTATCAAATGGATACATGAATATTCCACCGCGCGTTAATACACGATAGACTTCTGCCACCATAGAGGCCACCCAGCGCATATTAAAGTTCTTGTCACGAGTTCCATCAACACCTTGTAGACATTCATCAATATAACGTTGTACCGGTTCTTGCCAAAAGCGTTGATTTGACATGTTGATTGAAAATTCTGCTGTATCTTCAGGAATTGTCATATCTTGGTGCGTCAATACAAACTCACCAATATCTTCATCTAAGGTAAAGCCATTAACACCTTGACCTGTCGTTAAAATCATCATGGTTGAAGGACCATAGAGAACAAAGCCTGCACAGACTTGCTCCGTACCTTTTTGCAAGTAATCTTCAAGAGTGGCATCTTGACCATCTCTACCTTCAAGGATAGAAAAGATGGTGCCTACCGTTAAATTTATATCAATATTGGATGAACCGTCTAAAGGATCAAATAAGGCTAAATATTTACCTTTAGGATACTCGGCAGGAATAGCGATAGGATCATCGACTTCTTCCGATGCCATACCTGATAAACGCCCAGTCCAATTTAACGCATCAACCATGATATCGTTAGTGATAATATCCAGTTCTTTTTGTGTTTCACCTTGGATATTTTCAGTTTCTGCACTGCCCAATATTCCCGCCATTGCGCCACGATTTACTGTACGTGCAATTTGCTTACATGACAGTGCTATGTCATTTAATAATAAAATGAAATCGGTTGTGGTATTCGCCTGCTGTTCAATAAATTGTGCTAATGTTTTTACTGTGTTCATATGTTACTTCTCCAGTTCAAATTTGTTCTGATAGCCATTTAAAATCCCTACGACTTTAATGACAAGAGAGCTCAAGTATTCTAAAGTCCTGTTGGTGCTAATTCACCACTGGCATAACGGCCAATCATTTTTTCTAAAGAAATTGGCTTGATTTTGCTCGCGTGACCTGCACTACCAAGGGCTTCATAACGATCTTGGCAAATTGTCTGCATAGCGGCCAACGCTACTTTATAAAATTTACGTGGATCAAAATCAGCCGCATTTTCTTCTTGTGCTAAATACTGACGAATAGAGCCAGTTGATGCCATTCGTAAGTCCGTATCAATATTGACTTTACGCA
>JALSLS010000273.1 GCA_026988195.1 Methylomonas sp. | reverse complement strand
AAGCACGTAAAGGTATTCGCAACATAATCACTCCTTAAATAAGGATTAACAAAATTGCATGATAGTTCACAAAAATGACATTTAGATGTGCACTGTGTAACAGAATAAAGAAATGTAATACATTCACCACTGCATTATGTGCTTGTCACACAGGATTCATAAAGCCTTGTTATCTTTGCTATAAATTATACTCCTTTCCCAAAAACATTATGAATGCTTCGTTACCTCACCGATTTATTATGAAATCACTGACAACAAAATTTATCGCATTAGTCATATTATTTCTATTTTTACCCGTCAGCCAAGCATGCACAAAACCAAACTTTCCAGCTTTTTCTGACAACCAATACTATTTCACAGCTTTTAACCAAACAGGCGCTAGTCTAAAATCATCACTTAATAACATTATTAAAAACCATAGCTCTTTTTCTTATACCCCTTGCGTTTGGGAAATGCTAAAAGAAGCCGATGCTGACCCTAGCAACCCCGCTAATGTAATAGGTTTTTATACTCGACGATCTATCCCTATTGTTAACAGGGATTATGGTGGCAATACCCCCGATGCTTGGAACAGGGAACATATTTGGGCAAAATCACATGGTTTTCCTAGTAAAAATCAACAGGCATACACTGACATTCATCACTTAAGAGCAAGCGATAAATCAGTCAATGCCGCTAGAGGTAATTACGATTTTGCAGATGGGGGATCACCGCACAGTGAATGTACTGACTGTTCGGTTAATGATAGCTTAGGCACTTGGGAGGCACCTGATGTGGTAAAAGGTGATACCGCTAGAATGATGTTTTATATGGCCGTTCGTTATGAAGGTAGTGATAACAGTAGTACCCCTGACCTAGAGTTAGTCGACCAGTTAACAGGTACAAGTATTCCGCAGTTTGGAAAGCTATGCGATTTAGTCAATTGGCATATCCAAGACCCTGTTTCTGATGCAGAACGTCTACGCAACAATGTTGTCTATAGCTGGCAAGGCAATAGAAACCCTTTTATCGACCATCCAGACTTTGTTATATCTATTTGGGGAAGTAGCTGTGGTATTTCAACGCCTTTACCTTCTGTTCAAAAAATACCCATGTTACCTATCTGGATGTTCCCTTTGCTCTTTATGGCATTTATTGTGATAAATCAATTTAAATCACGAAATTGAGCGTTCTAATCCACTATTTTTGAATATTAACTAAGGAACGTATATGGAATAACTTCCCGAAATTATAACGTAGGATTTTTGCTTCAGGTGGATTGATCTCATGAGGCGCATAGCAAGCTACGCAACGAATGAGATCAATCCATCTGGAGCAAAAAGGCAAGTTAGAAATCGGGAAGTTGTTTCATGCACGTTCCTAAATAACCACCCACTAAAAATGGGTGGATGCCTCACTGTGTAGGAGCGTTTTCCCTCAGCACAGCACACCGCTTCGCTGCTCCTGCATTGCTCTACCTACGCGCATAATCTACATGGGTGTAGTGAATGCAGATATTGCAGGAGCAAATATCTGTCCATGCACTAGGAGGCTGTCCGAGAACAAAGGCTTTTGAAAATAAAATCAATATATAGTGGTTAAAAGTAAATTTATACCACTATATATGGTAGTCCGCTGACTCGAATGTTAGTTCTCGGACAGCCTCCTAGTCGGCGCAAAGATAATTAAAATTCCCAGAAATAAGAGCATTATTTTAATCGCGCCGGGGGGCGGACGCTCCTACATCATTATTGTTTACTAAGATAACCAGCGTCAATACGAAGCCTAAAACAGGCTAATTAACTCCAGTGCAAACATTACAGCATCTTCTTTAAAGCCATTCTCAGCGGGATAGTACCCTTTGCGGACACCAATTTCATTAAAACCTCTTTTTTCATAAAGTGAAATAGCGGCTTTATTAGAGGGTCTAACCTCTAAGAAAATAGTTTCAGCTTTCTTTGTAGCCAGCACAATCATATGCTCTAATAACTTGCTTCCCACCCCTTGTTTATGCACTGAGGGAGCCACACATATATTCATAATATGTGCTTCTCCAGCCATTATTGACACAATACTAAACCCAACAATAACATCCATCTCTTCACAGATTAAACAAGTATAATTCACTGATTTTAAACAATCCGTAAAAATCCCTTCACTCCAAGGAAACTTATAATTTTCACCTTCGATAGCAAGCACTTCAGGTAAATCTTCTTGCCTCATACGCCTAATTCTCATCAAATCTTTTCTCTCGACAGAATCGGGAAATACTTTGGCATAAAACTCTTTATCTGCATCATAAATTACAAAACTTTTTACTTTATCTATTAACTTCCATATACTCATTTTTATTTTTCTTCTTGATATATTTTTAAAGCCAATTGTAAATCCTGCCAAGCCTTACGCTTTTCTAACAAGGATCTTAATAAATAGGCAGGATGATAAACCACAACGACTGGAATATCATTAACTCGATGAACAACACCTCGCAACTCAGATAGCGGCTGTTTTGTTCCTAACAAAGTATGTGCAGCAACACGTCCTACAGCCACTATTATTTTAGGTTTAAGCAGGGTGATTTGGCGCAATAAATAACCATTACACGACATCAATTCAGCTACTTTAGGGTCTTTATTGTCTGGCGGGCTACATTTAACCACATTGGTAATGTAGACAGAGCTTCGCTTCAACCCTACAGCTCTAAGCATTTCAGTTAATAAAAAACCTGCCTGCCCAAGAAAAGGTTTCCCCTCAATTCCCTCATTCTGGCTTGGAGCCTCACCCACTAACATCCAGTCAGCATTAATATCCCCCTCTCCAAAAACAGTCTGCACTCGTGTATTTGATAAAATACATTGCTTACATTCTTCAACTTGCTTTTGTAACGCTATCCACCCCATATTATCAGAGCTCTGCATGCTAGCGACTTCTTCAATAGGCAGCGTTGCATGTTCTGATGACACTTCGCCACGAGGCATCCAGACATCAATCCCCATTGCGTCTAGGTACTGTAATCGAGTAGCATTATCCATTAATAGACTTCAGCATAAACTTTAGATATAAGGAATTTAGTATATTAGAGAAGGTACTGGGTTTCACTAAACGTTCAACCCAGACTAAAAAACAACTAAACATCCCCTTTTTGTGGGTGTTTACGTTGTTCCGGTGTTTGTAATTTACTAACCGCGTTAATATATGCTTTTGCGGATGCAATAACTATATCCGTATCAGCACCCTGTCCATTAACAATCCTACCCGCACTTTCTAGCCGCACAGTTACCTCGCCCTGCGCATCAGTACCATTAGTAATACTGTTAACAGAATAAAGCTCTAAGGTCGCATTTGATTTGACCAAGCTCTCAATCGCTTTTAAGCTCGCATCAACAGCACCACTTCCGACTGCACTCCCCGTTAGCTCTTGGTCATGAACACGAATAGTCACTGTTGAGCTAGGTACTTCACCGGTTTCAGAACAAACTTTTAAAGCGATTAATTTTATATGCTCTTCTTCTGCATCAGAATTGACTTCAGATATCAATGCTTGCAGATCTTCATCAAAAATCTCATGCTTTTTATCTGCTAATTGTTTAAAACGATAAAAAGTATCATTTAGCTCTTCTTCACCACTAAACTCATACCCTAATTCCATCATTCGACTCTTAAAAGCATTCCGCCCTGAGTGCTTACCCATCACCATACGATTTGCAGACCAGCCAACATCCTCTGCTTTCATGATTTCGTATGTCTCTGGGTTTTTTAATACCCCATCTTGGTGAATACCCGATTCATGAGCAAAAGCATTTGCACCCACAATCGCTTTATTAGGTTGTACAGGAAAACCAGTAATTGATGATACTAATTTCGAACAGGTTAAAATTTCCCGTGTATCTAAGCTTGTTGTACAAGGAAAAACATCATGCCGAGTACGTATAGCCATCACCACTTCTTCTAGCGATGCATTACCTGCCCTTTCCCCTAAACCGTTAATGGTACATTCGACCTGTCTTGCTCCATTCATAACAGCGGATAAAGAATTAGCCACAGCTAAGCCTAAGTCATTATGACAATGCACAGAAAAAATGGCTTTATCCGAATTAGGTATCCGATTAATTAAATTAGCAATCGTTGCTCCAAATTGATGAGGTACGCTATACCCTACAGTATCAGGAATATTTAAGGTTGTAGCACCTGCATCAATCACCGCCTCTAAAATACGGCATAGAAAATCCTCATCAGACCGTCCAGCATCCTCAGGTGAAAATTCAACATTATCGGTATATTGCCGTGCACGTTTAACAGCTCTTACCGCATATTCAATGACCTGTTCAGGCTCCATCTTCAGTTTCACTTGCATGTGAATAGGAGAGGTTGCAATAAAGGTGTGAATTCGCGAACTATTAGCACCTTTAAGGGCTTCACCCGCTCTATCAATATCTTTATCAAGCGCACGAGCAAGACCACAAACAGTACTCTCTTTCACTGCATTAGCCACTGCCTGAACGGCTTCAAAATCACCAATACTTGCCGCTGGAAAACCAGCTTCAATAATATCTACCTTCATCCGTTCTAGTGCTTTTGCAATTCGAACTTTTTCATCACGCGTCATTGATGCGCCAGGGCTTTGCTCGCCATCACGCAGGGTTGTATCAAATATAATTAGTTTGTCTTTCATGAGAACTCCATTCATGAAACATTTTCAACGTAAACGTTGAATATAAAAAAAGGGGTTGTTTTTATAGATAGAAAAGATAATATGCCACTAGGGCAAATATCTTGAAAATAAAGAGAGGAAAACAAAAGAAGACAGACATACAAAACACTCACCTTGAATGGGTGATTGATTGTTTTGTATGTTGTTAGATTGAATATTCATAGCAACTCACTATACTGCAATGTTATCAACCACTCAAGAAAAGTTTAAGTCTTTCTATTTTTCCGTTTTTGCCTTAACGTTAATAAAGTAATAATAGGGCCTGATACGGCATACCCCAAAGCAATTACAAACAACATGATTTCTGCTTGAGCCATAACAAACCCAATGCCTAACATAACAATGATGGCAACAACAAAAGGTACTCTACCTTTTAAATCAATTTCCTTAAAACTGGAATAGCGAAAATTACTCACCATCAACAAACCAGTACTAATTGTTAACACTAATACTAGGTATTTTATCGATTCAACATCATAGCCTAACTCAAGACTAATCCACAAAGCACCCGCTAAAATTGCGGCAGCAGCTGGGCTCGGTAATCCTTGAAAATAGCGTCTATCGGCAACTTCAACCTGAGTATTAAATCTAGCCAGTCTAAGTGCCCCCCCAGCAGTATGAACAAATGCAGCAAATAAACCTAGCTTACCTAAACTTTCAAATGCCCAGATATACATCACTATCCCTGGTGCAACACCAAAAGAAACCATATCTGACAAACTATCGTATTGCACCCCAAATTCACTTTCGGTATTAGTCATCCGCGCAACACGTCCATCTAAACCATCTAAAATCATCGCCACAAATATTGAAATAGCGGATGTTTCAAAGCGCCCGTCTAATGCAGATGTTATTGCATAAAAACCAGCAAACATTGCCCCTGTAGTAAACAAGTTAGGCAATAAATAAATTCCACGTTGACGAATTGAACGTTTTTTTTCAGTCATATTTAGATAATTATAGTAATTTACTGCTATAGAGGGTATTCATACTCACAAGGAAGCTGGAAATAAATACCCTCTACATTTTAAGGGCTAGTGACTTGTTTCTACTTTAGCACCTTTTGCTTGACCCAATGCAACCAGTGTATCAGTAAACCAAGGTGTATCAATATCAAAAGGTTTTCCACCTTTAATACGTGGAAACTCAATGGCACGCAAGACAAAATTTTGATCATCATCATGACCAATCACACCTGCTTCACCACGCAATGCACATTCAACAGCTAAATCAGCACATGATTTAATTAACCGTATATCTTCTGCATTGGCTGCTGATGCCCGCGCAAAATAACCTGATTTTTGAATCAATGTTTTTTCAGCGCCAATCATTTCAGCAAACTGCTCACCAAACCATGCGCCTGGGTTTACAGCATCTAATTTTACATGACCAAATGCATCTCTAGGAACATCTTGACCTTTCGCTTCCATTTGAGCAACGATAGTTTCTACCCCAGCACCTTCTGAAACGAAGATATTAACACAATCCACTTCATCCATAATTTTGCGTAGTCGCTTAGCTTCTGCGGCAATATCAAAATCCATTTCTGGAATAAAAACACCATGTACTTCATAGCTATCACGACTCAACCCCAGAGAAGGCAACCATTCACAGTTATCTAAAATTTTACGATATTCTGCTGCTGTTGCTGCTGTTAACCAACCACAACTACGCCCCATCACTTCATGTACAATCAACATCCGTGGGTTTGAGTTGTTTTCAGCAACTACATTCTTAAAATAATGCGCACCCTGCTCAGCTGCTGTCCAAGCACCCAATGATTGCTTGATAGGAAATACATCATTATCAACCGTTTTAGGTAACCCAATAACCGTCAAGCCATAATCATTTTCTGCTAAAAAAGCCGCTAAATCTGCAGCTGCAGTATTTGTATCATCACCACCAATGGTGTGAAGCACATCAACATTATCTTTAATTAACTGGTCAGCAGCCACTTTTTGAGGGTCTTGACCCTCTTGAACTAAGCCACGTTTAACACAATCAGCAACGTTAGTTAATTTAACCCGACTGTTACCAATAACAGAGCCACCAAACTTTTGTAACAAACCTGCTTTTTCACGCATTTCTGCGTCTACTTTATACGAGTCCCCTAACAATAGCCCTTTATAGCCACTGCGGTAACAGATAATTTCGATTGATGGGTCAATTTCGTTATAGCGTTCGATAAGACTACCAATCGCTGAATTTAAGCATGGCGCCAATCCGCCTGCGGTTAGAAGTGCTACTTTTTTTGGCTTACTCATAATAATAGTGACTATTAATGTTTATAAAATAATGGAATAAATGATGTCAAATATAACATTTAACTCAGACGGTTAAAACAAAAAAAGCCCACCATAAGATGAGCTTTCTTTGTTGAATCAAATAAGCTTAGTTTTTAGCTTTATCAACAATTTGGTTTGCTTTGATCCAAGGCATCATGCCACGCAATTTCTCACCGACAACTTCAATAGGATGCTCTGCATTTAAACGACGTTTTGCTGTCATTTCTGGATAATTAGTCATCCCTTCAAGAATGAATTTCTTAGCATATTCGCCATTTTGGATATTTTTCAAGGCTTCTTGCATAGCATAACGACTTTCTTCGTTAATGACTTTAGGGCCTGTTACGTACTCACCGTATTCAGCATTGTTAGAGATTGAGTAGTTCATGTTTGCAATACCACCTTCAAACATTAAATCAACAATCAATTTCAATTCATGCAAACACTCAAAGTAAGCCATTTCAGGCTCGTAACCTGCTTCTACTAAAGTTTCGAAGCCCATTTTAACTAGCTCAACCGCGCCACCACATAAAACAGCTTGCTCACCGAACAAATCAGTTTCAGTCTCATCACGGAAAGTTGTTTCGATAATACCTGAACGACCACCACCAACAGCAGAAGCATAAGCTAAACAAATTGATTTTGCTGTACCTGATGGATCTTGGTGGATAGCAATTAAATCAGGGACACCGCCGCCACGAACAAACTCTGAACGCACTGTATGACCTGGTGCTTTAGGTGCAATCATTATGACATCTAAATCAGCACGAGGATTAACTTGGTTATAAAGAATCGCAAAACCATGGGCAAATGCTAGTGCTGCACCTTGCTTGATATTTGGCTCAATCTCTTCTTTATATAGCTGAGACTGAAATTCATCAGGTGTTAGTAACATAACAACATCAGCACCAGAAACAGCATCAACTACATTCTTAACCGTTAAGCCACACGCTTCTGCTTTTGCAATTGAAGAAGATCCATCACGTAAACCAACGACAACGTCAACGCCTGAATCTTTTAAGTTGTTAGCATGAGCATGGCCTTGTGAACCGTAACCAATAATCGCTACTTTCTTAGCTTTAATGATCGAAAGGTCTGCGTCTTTATCGTAATAAACTTGCATGAATTTTCCTGTTTTCTTTTTAAATAAACTGTAACCCGTAATTATAGCTTTTTTCTTTAATGCTAAGAAGATATTTTTTTAAGGTATACGTCACGCGGTCACCAGTACGAAATTTATAGCGAATTGATTTTGTTGGTAGTAAGGCGCTGAATCGGACACATAGCAAGCTAAACTTTGGCTCACCCCTCTTTTAACCGACCATTATAAATGTAAACCTTTTTCACCACGAGAGATACCCATCGGTCCAGAGCGTACTATTTCAATCACAGCATTTTCATCCAGCGCACCCACAAATGCGTCAAGCTTATCCGAAGGGCCGGTCATTTCAATAACATAGCTTGTTGATGTGACATCAATAATTTTCCCCCGAAAGATTTCAGATAAACGTTTAACTTCATCCCGAAAACTTTCAGTCGCTTTAACTTTTACCAGCATTAACTCACGTTCAACATGAACAGCTTCAGCCAAATCAATCAACTTTACCACATCAATCAACTTATTAAGCTGCTTGGTGATTTGCTCAATAATCTCATCACTACCACTGGTCACCACTGTCATTCTAGAAAGCGTTACATCTTCTGTGGGAGCCACAGTTAATGACTCTATATTGTAGCCACGTGCAGAAAACAACCCTGCAACACGAGAAAGTGCACCTGCTTCATTTTCCATCAAAATAGAAATAATATGCCTCATCACGCCAACTCCCTGTTAATTGGTGTGCCTGGTGCTACCCTTAACTTCATTTCGTTATGCGCCTTTCCTGCTTCAATCATTGGATACACATTCTCAGTACGGTCAGTCATAATATCCATAAAAACTAGACGGTCTTTCATGGCAAAAGCTTCTTCCAGCGCAGGTCTAACATCTTCAGGCTTGTCTATCTTCATGCCCACATGCCCATAAGCCTCTGCTAATTTAACAAAATCAGGGATTGTTTCCATATATGACTGAGAATAGCGACTCTCATAGCTAAACTCTTGCCACTGCCTAACCATTCCCATGTACTGATTATTTAAATTAATAATCTTAACTGGTGTACGGTATTGAGTTGCAGTCGCTAACTCTTGAATACACATCTGTATACTTGCCTCACCCGTCACACAAGCCACATCAGCATCAGGGTGTGCCAATTTAACTCCAATAGCTGCGGGTAAACCAAACCCCATAGTGCCTAAACCACCGGAGTTAATCCAACGACGCGGCTTATCAAAGTGATAATACTGTGCAGCAAACATTTGATGTTGCCCTACATCCGAAGTTACATAGGCATCACCTTTAGTGACCTCATAAAGCTGCTCTATTACATACTGAGGCTTGATGATTTTAGAATCTCGATCATATTCTAAGCACTTAATACCCCGCCATTTATCAACCTGATTCCACCAAGCCTCTAAAGCTGTTTGATCAATTTTAATATCACTGGCTTTGATTAATGCAATCATTTCTTTCAATACAGCTGTCACCTGACCTACGATAGGCACATCAACCTTTACTGTTTTAGAAATAGAAGACGGGTCAATATCAATATGAATAATCTTTGCATAAGGACAAAACTTAGCTAAAACGCCTGTTACTCGGTCATCAAATCTAGCGCCGATAGCTATAATTACATCACTCTCATGCATCCCCATATTGGCTTCATAGGTACCATGCATTCCTAACATGCCAATAAATTGCTTGTCGGTTGCTGGAAAGCCACCTAAACCCATCAAAGTATTGGTCACTGGGTAATTTAACAGATGTGAAAACTCAATTAATTCAGCACTTCCATTACCTAAAACAACCCCACCACCCGCATAAATCATCGGCCGTTTAGCGGTTAATAATAAATCGACCGCTTTCTTTATCTGCCCAGAATGACCTTTAACCACAGGGTTATAAGAGCGCATAGAAATTTCTTTAGGATAGATATAAGGTATTTTAATCGTTGGATCAGTAATATCTTTAGGAATATCGACTACAACGGGCCCCGGCCGTCCAGTGGTTGCCACATAAAATGCTTTTTTCATGGTAATAGCAAGGTCTGCTAGGTTTTTTACCAAAAAATTATGCTTTACACAAGGGCGTGTAATTCCCACCATATCTACTTCTTGAAAAGCATCACTCCCAATAACGGGGGTGCCAACTTGGCCAGAAATAATAACCATAGGAATAGAGTCTAAATGTGCAGTTGCAATACCCGTCACAGCATTTGTTGCACCCGGCCCAGAAGTCACTAAAACTACACCCGGCCTTCCTGTTGAGCGAGCATAGGCATCAGCCGAATGCACCGCTGCTTGCTCATGTCTAACTAAAATATGCTTGACTTCTTCTTGGTGAAAAATGGCATCATAAAGATGCAATACCGCACCACCTGGATAACCAAAAAGAAATTCAACACCTTCGTCTTTAAGACTCTGGACAACTATCTCTCCGCCACTGAGCTCCACACTAACACCTCAAAAAAATACAAATCAACAACAAGACCCGATTCACCTACCTATAGACCTGTCTTGCTAAATAAACAGATCATTTTACTTGGTTCTACAATAAATTTATACCTTTACTAAATTAAGTGTTTTTTATTCTAATAATTTTATAGCACTTGGGTGACGAATAAACATATTATATTTTTGTTTACGCTTATTGATCCAACCATTAACAGAAACACGTTTCCCTACATAACCCTCTAAATCTGGGAAATATTTATGCGACTTTTTACTAATACGTAGAGAAAACCTATCCGTAAAAACAAGATAACTATTTTTTCGGGTGTGGTGAATATTATTTATTTTACCAACCACTCGTTGCCAACCTTTAAAAGCCCCTGCCACTATATTTTTAGCTTGCTTGGGTTTAAATTCTTGGTACTTCCAAATACCTATATTATCACTCTCAGCTTTTTTCCCAGCCATGACCAATTCATCTACATATTTTAAATTAGGTGGATAAATATTAACACTTGCCAGCCCCAACTTTACCAGCTCTAGATTAATATGCAGCTTATCTTCAGTAAAAACATGAGCAAGCAAGCGCCCATATTTATCTTTTTTTTCCACATCTATTTCCAACCTAACTTTACTGTTTTTTAATCTGGCTTTTAACCACTGCTTAGCCTCTTCTCCCCCTGCTTGAGCTTCTTTATTTCGCCCTTTTACTTCTGGTGTATTAACCCCTAAAAAACGAACTTTTTTACCATTTTCTAATAAAATCGTATCACCATCATATACTTTTTTAACTTGATAATAACTGTGACTAGTCTCCAATTTAAATATTTTAGCGCCTTGATGGGGCTTATCAGAAAAGTGAGATTGCCCAGCATCATCAACCCACTGATAAACATCAGCCTGAGCCACGAAAGAAAAAAATATAAATAACAAGGCAATCATCATAATTAAACAGTAAAAATAATTTATCTTTTTAAAAATTACTTATAATCATAGTAACTTCTGATAAAAATAAAACCCTTTTAAAACATGCTAACGATTATTCAACGTGTTACCCAGGCTCAAGTTACCGTAGATAACATAACACTTGGTAAAATAAATCAAGGCATTATGGCTTTAGTTGCTATAGAAAAAGAAGACACAGAAAAGGAGGCGAAACGGTTATTAGAACGTATCCTTAATTATCGAATTTTTGCTGATGAAAACGATAAAATGAATTTAAGCTTAACCGATATTAAAGGCGGGCTATTGATTATCCCCCAATTTACCTTGGCAGCAAACACCCAGAGCGGAAACCGCCCCAGCTTTTCAACAGCAGCCTCACCAGAAAAAGGTTTAAACTTATTTAACTATTTTTCAGAACTAGCCTCTCAAACATACCCTTCCACTCAATTTGGCAAATTTGGTGCCGATATGAAAGTATCCTTAACTAACGATGGGCCTGTCACCTTTACCTTAAAAACCTCTAAATAAAATTGTTATTATTTTTATGGGATTTTCACTTATAGGTAAGCCTCCTTATTTATGATATAAAGTCTCTTTTTTTTGGAAATTTTCATGTCTAAAGTTTGGTTTGTTGGCGCAGGTCCTGGTGACCCCGAGTTATTAACCCTAAAAGCCCAGCGCCTTATTAGTGAAGCGGATGCTATTTTATATGCTGGATCATTAGTATCAGAGGCCGCGATGACATGGGCTAAAGAATCTTGCGCCATTCAGGACTCAAAAGGGATGACACTGGAACAAATTTGTGACTGGCTAATCAGCAAGGCTAAAGGCAACGCTAATGTACTCCGCTTACAAACGGGAGACCCAGGCTTATACGGTGCTTTGATTGAAATGATTCAGCCTTTAGATAAAGCGGGAATTGAAGTTGCAGTAGTCCCAGGTGTCACCTCTGCTATGGCCTCAGCTGCGGCTGCGGCTGAAACTTTAACCCTACCCGAAGTCACCCAAACCGTCATCTTTTCGCGCGTAGAAGGCCGAACACCTATGCCTGAAGGTGAGTCTTTAGATGAGTTAGCAGCTCATCATTGTACTTTATGCTTATATTTATCAATTACCCTACTTAAAAAGATTCAAACATCACTTGTCGCAGCGGGTTGGTCTAACCAGTCACCCATTTTAGTCGTCTACAAAGCCAGTTGGCCAGGTGAAGAGCAAATTATTCGCGGTACTGTTGAAAATATTAGAGACAAATGCAAACAAGCTGGCATTAATAGCCAAGCTATGATTATTGCCAGCCCTACAATTGGATCGAGAGACTGGCCTGAATTAAAAAAATCTAAACTTTATGATGCAAACTTTACCCATCGTTTTCGTAAAGCAGAAAAAACCTAAGGAATGGGCACGGAATAAATTGAACAACTGGCGCAGGATTTTTGTTCATATTCAAGGCGTACAAACAGGCGCATAGCAAGCTACGCAACTGTTTGTGCAATGCAGAAGATGGACAAAAAGACTAGCTAGTTGCTCAAGTTATTTTGTGCACGTTCCTAAATCATTTACAGCTCCCGCGCTCCTCTTTACAATCGAATATTCATAACTTAATGATAGTAATATTCTGCGTAGGAATAGCACAAATACAAATAAACTGGAATCGAAGTGAAAGAAACAATTTTATTAGTCGGTCATGGCTCACGTGACACCAATGGAAACAAGGAAATAGAGCAATTCTCAGAACAATGGAGAGCACAACATCCGGATTGGAATATTGAAGTTTGTTACATTGAATTTGCTGATATTTTATTAGATGAAGGCTTTGATAATGCGGCTAAAAATGCTTCACGAGTCTTAGTTATCCCTTTAATTTTAAATGCTGCAGGCCATGTAAAAATGGAAATCCCTGAGCATTTAGAAAAAGCCAGGCAGCGTCATCCTGATGTTGAATTTATCTACGGTAAAAACTTAGGCGTCAGTATGTCGTTGTTAACCGCCGTCAAACGTCAGTTACTTCAAGTTATGGATTCCATGGCAATGCCTGACCCAAAAACCACAGGCGTGATTATTTTAGGCCGTGGTTCTTCTGATAAAATTGCCAATGGAGAAGTCGCAAAATTAGCGCGCTGGGTCTTTGAAGAAAGAGATCACGAGTTGGTTGATATTGCTTTTACTGGCATTACCTACCCACGCTTAGAAACCGTAGTACAAAGACAAGTTAAACTGGGTATGACTCAAATTGCCATTCTGCCTTACTATTTATTTACAGGCACTTTAATTACTCGCATTGCAGAACAGCATAAACACTTGCAAGCCCAATACCCACAAATTCGCTTAGGGTTAGGCCATTACCTAGGCTTTGAACCAGAGATATTTAAACTGCTTGATGAGAACGTTAAAGCACTACAACAACCTGACCACAAACCAATGATGGAATGTGATGGCTGTAGTTACCGAGAGTTTGCACAAGAACATGGCCACGGGCATCATCACCATTAAATACAAGGGTGTTAAATCAGTGCCACTGATCATTAAAGCATTCAAAACAAATAAGGCAACCAGCTTACCCTATTTTCCTTGAAATCCATTTCACTAACCCATTGACTGTTCTATTTTCATTCTACTCAGTATATAAAAATACCTCCCTTAAAATACGTGAGTACAATACAATGGATCTTTTATAGTAAGTTAAAGAATGAAAAGAATGAAAATAGCAGTAATTTTATCAAGTATCTTAATATTCAGTAACAATGTATATGCTGAAAGTACACCTCTTACCAATGAGAACATCCAAGGCACTTGGTCTCTAGAATACACCAAAAGATCAGAAAAAACCGAGGAACGCTCTCCAAGGGAAGACAACTGGACATTTAATAGTAACGGTACTGTTACTATTAAACACATTCCTCGTGAAGGTGATTATTATGATCAACTACCCGTAAATTATATTATTGAAGGTAATAAAGTAAAAGTAGCTATTTTAGGCAGATCAGGAAAGTTTGATAAATTCTCTTTGATCAATAAGGATGAAAAAAATATGACTTTAAAAGCTAGGTTTGGCGATATTTATCAGTTTACAAAAAAATAAATGGGTAGAAATAATTTCATTTTAAGAATGACTTTCTCATACTTGTGCGGCCTTTCGAAGCACTTTATATAAAACATTTAGCTATACTTCGCGCAGAACAGTTTTTCATGCAAAAAAGTAGGGTGGGCAGTTTTTTTGCCCGCCATCAATGCCGCAACACGGTGGGCAGAAAAGATTGCCCACTCTACAGCTTATAAACCGCCCCATCTTAAATTCTTAGCCAAACATTTGAATAACACCAAGCCATTTTAACTTGAAAGGCTTCTTCCTCTTCGATTCAACCTTCACCCTTGGGCATACCGCTTCCTTTATGAAGCTCTCCCTCTATATCAATAAGCTGTCGCCTATAAAATTCAATGTAACTTTCAGCATCTTTAGTACAATATTTTGCAGGAGCAAATATCTGTCCAAGCACTAGTCGGCGCAATTAAAATAAGGCTCTTTTCTCTAAAACTTTCAATTATCTTCGCGCCGACTAGTGCATGGATGCACGTAGGTAGAGCAATGCAGGAGCAGCGAAGCGGTGTGCCGAGGGCGGACGCTCCTACATCATCATTGTCTACTCACAAGCGGGATAGTTACAATTCAATTTTAGCTGATAGCTATGAGTGCCAAAGCAACCCCCATTACCTTAACCATAAATTTTAGGCAAAAAAAAGCAGCTTAAAAAAGCTGCTTTTTTATTAAAGGCAAATTCAGATTATCCTAATTTTTCTTTAATA
>JALSLS010000272.1 GCA_026988195.1 Methylomonas sp. | reverse complement strand
GACAAAGTATTGGATGCTGCCAGAAAAAGCACAACTGAGCCAGTTGATAAACGTCGTGTTGAATTTGTTGGGCCACAAGTAGGGGATGAGTTAGCTGAAGATGGCGGCTTAGCAATGCTTTATTCCATGTTTGGGATCTTGATTTATGTGGCTTGGCGTTTTGAATATAAGTTTTCATTGGGCTCTGTAGCTGCTTTATTTCATGATGTGATTATTACTTTAGGGGTTTTTTCTCTTTTTCAAATGGAATTTGACTTAACAGTTTTGGCTGCTGTATTAGCGGTTATTGGGTATTCATTAAACGATACCATTGTTGTCTATGACCGAATTAGAGAAAACTTTAGAACCTTGAGGCAAGATTCATCAGAAGAAATAATGAATATCTCGCTTAATCAAACTTTAAGTAGAACATTAATGACATCGATAACCACCGCTATCGTATTAATTGCTTTAGCAGTTTTAGGTGGGGAAATTATCCATAATTTTGCTATTGCACTTTTAATTGGTGTTGGTATTGGTACTTATTCATCAATTTATGTGGCTAGTCCTATTGTATTGGTCTTGGGTATTTCTAAAGAAGACTTGATGTTGCCGATTAAAGAAGGCGAAGAATTTGATGGGATGCCATAGAGCAGGTAAAAGGCTCAAGGCAAAAGGTTCAAAAAGATAAGAGCGATCCTGCCAAGGAATAGCTCTTTCTGTTAAAGCCCTCTCTTGTTGGATGTCCATAAGGATATGGGGAAGTAGAGCAATGCAGGAGCAATTGCCGAGAGGGTTGGGTGGGGAGAAATTACAATAAGGGCTTTTGTCCTTATGTTTTCTCTTGCATAACAAAATTTTAAACAAAAACTTATGGAGTTTTAACAAATGGCAATAGAACGTACTTTTTCAATTATTAAACCTGATGCAGTTGCTAAAAATGTAATTGGTGAAATTGTGACTCGTTTTGAAAAAAATGGCTTACGTGTTGTAGCATCTAAAATGCAACAACTGACTAAAGAGAAAGCAGAAGGCTTTTATGCTGAGCATTCAGAGCGTCCTTTCTTTAATGACTTAGTTTCTTTTATGATTTCTGGCCCTGTTGTGGTACAGGTTCTTGAAGGTGAAGGTGCGGTATTAAAAAACCGTGACTTAATGGGAGCAACTAACCCAAAAGAAGCTGATGCGGGTACTATCCGTGCAGATTTCGCTGAAAGTATTGATGAAAATGCAGTTCATGGTTCTGATGCGGTTGAATCAGCAGCTAAAGAAATTGCATATTTCTTCTCAAGTGACGAGCTTTGTGACCGAATCCGTTAATACGGAAAAGGTTAATTTACTTAATTTCGATAGAAAAGGTCTTGTAGCCTTTTTTATCGGAATGGGTGAAAAATCTTTTCGAGCCACTCAAATATTAAAATGGATTTATCAGGAAGATGTCACTGATTTTGATCAGATGACAAACCTGAGTAAATCTTTACGTGCTTATTTAAATGAGCATTGTACGATTACCGCACCCGAAATATTGCTTGAGCAAATAGCGAGTGATGGAACTACCAAATGGATAGTTGAAATGGGGTTGGGTAACCGCATAGAAAGTGTTTTTATCCCAGAAGAAAAAAGGGGCACCTTATGTGTCTCATCTCAAATTGGGTGTGCGTTAGCGTGTACTTTTTGCTCTACAGCCAAACAAGGTTTTAATCGAAACTTGTCGGTTGCAGAAATTATTGGACAGCTTTATGTAGCACAGAAACGCCTAGGAGATACAAAAAGAATTACTAATGTTGTGATGATGGGCATGGGGGAACCTTTGCTTAATTTTAACAATGTGGTTGCGGCAATGAACTTGATGATGGATGATTGTACTTTTGGTTTATCTAAACGACGAGTCACAGTCAGTACTTCAGGTGTTGTTCCTGCAATGCTGCGTTTAAATGAAGCTTGTGATGTCAGTATGGCTGTTTCATTACATGCTGCAAATGATGAATTACGGGATGAACTGGTTCCTATTAATCAGAAATATCCACTTAAAGAGTTAATGGAAGCCTGCAGAGAATATGCTAGACAAGGTCCAAGAAAACATATTACTTTTGAATATGTCATGCTGGAGGGGGTGAATGATTCAGTCCAGGATGCTAGAAGTCTGGTGAAGTTACTTAAAAATGTACCTTCAAAAATAAACCTTATTCCATTTAATCCTTTTCCAAACTCAGATTATCTATGTTCATCAGCTGAAACAA
>JALSLS010000271.1 GCA_026988195.1 Methylomonas sp. | reverse complement strand
TAAAGGGTCGTGATTTGCACGATGTATTAATATTTTTTCTTGTGCTTTAAATTCAGAAATATCAGCAAGTATAGCGACAAAGTGACTGACGCTACCATTGGGACGGTTGATACAATTAAGAGTAAGTTGTGCAGGAAAAGTGATGCTACTTTTTTTACGTAGTTCTATCTGGCCTTTCCACTGGCCCTCTTTTTTAACTAAGCTAAAGACGCTATTAATTGAAATTTGATTGCTAGAAGTAACAAATAAATCATGAAAAGATAGGCTACGAAGTTCTAACTTTGAATATTCAATTAAACGGTGCATGGCAGGGTTTATTTTTTCTAGGTTACCTCTATCATCTAGGATAACCATTGCCTCACCCGATACTTCAAATACTGTTTCTGCTAATTTTCGTTGCTCTTGTTCTGTTCGGTGCGAGCTAATATCTTCAAGAAACCATAATATTTCATTTTTTGATATTTCTTGGCCTAATAAAGAGCCGCTTATTCGTACCCAGAGTCGATGCCCTTTTTTATGGCGTACCTGAGCTTCAAATTTAATACTTCCTTCTTTTTCTAAAGTGGCAAGACAGTTTTCTTTGCTGCAAAAAATATTACTTGAAGGCTGGTTTAGTAAGTTACATAGAGAATAAACCTGATCATAACCAAACTGCTGTTGAAATCCCTGACTTGTTTTTAATATTTTAAGGTCGGTGTCTGTAAAAGCAATGGCAATAGGGGATTGCTGTAAAATAGCGAGAAGCCGTGATTTACCTATTAATAATTGGCGCTTTAGTTCAGCGTTTTCAGGCAACATTTTAATTAGTAATTCAGATGTGTGTATGTTCTCATTAGATAGTAACATAAACAGAAAAGAAGTGAGCAACCCTTCCACTTGTAAGTCAATGATTACTTTTAAGTGTGATCGGGTTCAAATAAATAAAATGTTTCAGCTTATGTATAAACATGGACTATGCTCTGTGAGCTTCGGTTATTACATATAAAATAAAGGTTGAAACACCTATAACACGGTAAGAAATATTAAAATGATTGAATTATATTTAGATACTGTTGATGCTAAGCAGGTTAGCCGACTTAATGCTTGTCTCCCGATAAAAGGGGTGACAACAAACCCCTCTATTCTTGCTAACGCAGGAATAGGCGTTACTCAAGCCTTGTCTGAGTTAAATGAAATAATTGAGAATGCTCGATTTCATGTGCAAGTGGTTAGCCAGACAGTTGAGGGTATTGTTGATGAAGCAATAGAACTTGATAAACTTCCCTTTGATATGGTTGTTAAAATTCCTGCAACTGAAATAGGGTTGGCGGCTATTAAAATAGTTAAAAACAGTGGTATACAGGTTTTAGCAACGGCTATTTACAGTAGCCAACAAGGCTTTCTTGCAGCCTTGTGTGGAGCAGATTATTTGGCGCCTTATATAAACAGAATGGATACCATGGGGGGTGATGGTATTACCGTCGTTGCAGATTTGCAACAATTGATCACAATTAATCAGTTAAGCTGTAAAGTGCTCCCTGCGAGTTTTAAAAATACTTTACAAGTTATGGAGGTGATGAAGTTAGGGGTCGGTGCTATTACCTTGCCCGTTGAGGTGGCAATACAGATGATTTCCCACCCAGCAGTGCCTCCAGCTGTTGAAAAGTTTGATAGTGACTGGAAAGAAAATTTTGGCTCGATGCTGGCTTTTGAAAGTTAGGAGGAAGGATTTTTTATTTAAAACTATCCATAACAATAGTTTTCAGCCACCGTTTTGCATTATTGGCCTCAATAGTTAAGGTTGCCTCGGCAATATTAGGGGTAACGCCTCCAGCACCCGTGACTTTAATAATTTTACCCTGCTGGTTAAGCTTATAAACCATGGCAATGGAAATGCCTTGTTCCTGCGTAATTAAGCTGTAGCAGGTATTAACCCAGAGAGGCTCAATAGCTTCAAATTGATTAAGTAAATTCACTACTGCAAAAGCACAGACTTTTGCTTCTGCATTAGCTGCAAAAGCTGATTTTGGAATTGGATTTTGTATAGAGGCATCCCCAATCACATGAATATCAGGGTGTAGGGTTGATTCGCTGGTCTGGTGATTAACGGGGCACCAGCCTGACTCATCACAAAGCCCTGCAGTATGGGCAATATTAGCGGCTTTTTGTGTCGGAATATAGTTTAAAACATCAGCTTTAAAAATATCGCCAAAATCAGTTTCTAATTGCCTGTTTTTAATATCAATTTTTCTGATAGGGTTGTCAGGAATGGAGTGCCATTCAATCATGCTGTTATTGCTTGCAAATCCATAATGCTTTTCCCAGCTTTTAAAAAATAACTGCTGTTTAGAAAATTGGCTTTTAGCATCCAGAATGATGATTTTTGATTTGGGTTTATGTTGCTTTAAGTAATAAGCAATCATGCTGGCACGTTCATAAGGGCCAGGAGGGCATCTAAATGGGTTGGGAGGGGCGCAAATTACCACTGTGCCACCATTTTTCATAGCCTGTAGTTGATTTTTTAAGAGTGTGGTTTGAATTCCTGCTTTCCATGCATGGGGAATTAAATGACTTGTTGAATTATCATGACCTTCAATTAATTCCCAACGGAAATCAATACCAGGCGATACGATTAAACGGTCATAAGGTATTTTTTGTTTGTCACTGAGAGTAACATAATGTTTCTCAGGGTTAATTGTGGCCACTTTTTGGTGAATGATACCTACATCATACCGGCTTAATAGTTGTTGATATGAAACATTAAGCGATTCGATTTTTTTAAAACCCGCTAAAACCCAGTTACTTCCTGGGCAGGTAATATAGTGCTGTTTAGGCTCAATTAGAGTCACTTTAATACTTGAATCTAATTGCTTAATCATTTTTGCGGCGGTTGCGCCACCAAAGCCTCCACCAATAATGACAACATGAGCAGAACTGGAATTAAATGCTCGCTTATGGCAGCCAGTAAGCCAAAGAGCTGCTGAGCGACTAGATAAATGCATAAACTGGCGTCTGGAAATCATTTAATGTGAACCCGTAATATAAGTTGCAACGGCCATTAATTCATTATCAGTAAAACCTTTTGCTATTCTGTTCATCATTGAGGCACTTTTTGCGTCATATTTAAAAGCTAATAAAGTATTTCTCAAAGATATAGTAGATAAGGGTTGAGTTGATTTTAAATTAGTTAACTGTTCACCATGACAACTATAACAAGTGTAAGCAACCATTTTTCCAGAAACATCTGCCATTGAATAGGTATAGGCAGTTGTTGTAATGAAGAGTATGATGATTTTTTTGAATATTTTTTTCATCTCAAATATCTTTTTTGTCTGGGTAATTTAAGTATAAGGCAATTGGCAATATATAACCTACCCAGATTTTTTATTGTGAGTTGTCAAGTTTAAGTGAGGTATTGCTATGTTACGTATATTTATCATACTATTTTTTTTTACGGTTAGCCTCGGTCTGCCGGCTGAAGAGCTTAGTTTTAATACGGCTGATAATGCAACAATCTATGCAAATTTTCAACCACGAGGGTCGCACGCTGTTTTGTTGGCGCATGGGGCTATTTTTAATAAAGAAAGCTGGGGGAAGTTTGAACAACGCTTGTTGACAGAAGACTTTACCGTCTTAGCTATAGACTTTAGAGGCTATAACAAGTCAACTCAAGGAGATAAAGCACAGGCCTTATATGAGGATATTTTGGCGGGTGTCAGGTTTTTAAGGCAACAAAAAAATATTAAACAAGTTTCTATATTAGGTGCAAGTATGGGGGCTATCGCTGCGGCTAAAGCAAGTGTCTATGCCGAGGCGGGTGAAATAGACCAGTTGATTTTATTATCGCCATCACGGGTTTATAAGCCTGAGGAACTTAAAGGGCGCTTATTATTTATTGCCAGTGAACACGAGCGTTTGGCTACCATCCTTAAATCATCTTATATTAAAGCGCCTGAGCCAAAAAGCTTGCAACTTATTAAAGGTAAGGCGCATGCTCAACATATTTTTAAAACCCCTCAAGCAGAGACTTTAACAACGATTATTATAGACTTTTTGCAAGCAGCTTCTAGAGATAAATAGCATCCTTATTAAGTTAAGCGTAACTTTTCAGTCACTTTAGTAAGATATTTCGTAGGAGCGTCCGCGCCGGCGCGAATAAAATAATGCTCTTTTCTCTAAAATTTTCAAATATATTCGCGCATGACTAGTGCATGGACAGATATTTGCTCCTACATCATTATTGTCTACTCACAAGCTGAATAGCTATAGTTAAGCTTTTGTGGCAGTGATGTAATGAAGTGAAGTCCCCAGATCCCCTTGATTCCGCTTTGCTGCATCAAGGCTACCTATCTTTATTATTAAGGTAGTGATATTTGGATAAAAGATACATTATTCTTTTTGAGGTAGATAAAACAATAGATTATCTCAATAATATAGGGTAATGATAACAATAATAGAGTGCCTCAATGATTGGTCAATTAATATTTGATAATCGGTTTGTACAGGAATTGCCTGCTGATTCAGAAGCTGAAAACTATCGCAGGCAAGTGATGCAAGCTTGTTATTCCTTTGTCTCCCCTACTAAAGTATCTTCGCCAACAGTCGTTGCCTATTCAACAGAAATGGCTGATACATTAGGTTTTACAGAACAGGATTGCCAGTCCGGTCAATTTGCTAAAGTCTTTGTGGGTAATGAAGTTTTAGAGGGAATGCAACCTTATGCTATGTGTTATGGCGGGCATCAATTTGGTCATTGGGCAGGACAATTAGGTGATGGCCGAGCTATTAATCTAGGCGAAGTTGTTAATGCAGAAAAGCAGCGCTGGGCTTTGCAACTAAAAGGTGCTGGGCCAACCCCTTATTCTCGTACAGCAGATGGATTGGCCGTTTTACGCTCATCAGTACGTGAGTTTTTATGCAGTGAGGCTATGTATCATCTAGGTGTCCCGACTACGCGTGCTTTAAGCCTGATTCTGACTGGGGAGGAAGTGGTTCGGGATATGTTTTATGATGGTCGTCCAAAAGCTGAACTTGGTGCGGTGGTTTGTCGGGTCGCGCCTTCTTTTATACGTTTTGGCAGTTTTCAAATTTTTTCTTCTAGAGGAGAGGTAGACTTATTACGGAAGTTTGTCGACTATACGATTAGGACAGATTTTGCTTATTTATTAAAACAGAGTGAGCCTCTAGGTAAAGAAGTTTATATTAAGTGGTTTGAGCAGGTTTGCAAGTTGACAGCTGAAATGATTGTTCATTGGCAGCGTGTAGGCTTTGTTCATGGGGTAATGAATACCGATAATATGTCAATTATGGGTTTAACGATTGATTATGGCCCTTATGGCTGGTTGGATGATTATAATCCTGACTGGACCCCTAATACCACTGATGCGGGTGAGCGCCGTTATCGATACGGTCAGCAACCACAAATGGCTTTATGGAATTTAGTTCAATTAGCCAATGCAATATACCCATTGATTGGTGAAGCTGAACCCTTACAACAGGCTTTGAATGTTTATAACCATACCTTTGATAAAGGCTGGAACCGCATGATGGCCAATAAGCTTGGGTTCAAGGAATTTAATTTAGATACCGATACTGAATTATGTCAGGAGTTATTGGCTTTGTTGGCTGAGGTGGAGACTGATATGACTATTTTTTATCGTAAACTAGCAGTATTTGAGGTGGAAAGTGTGGTTGGTTGTTTTACTGATGAACAATTGCTGGAGCCTATATCAGAAGCATGGTATCGATTAGATGCACTAACTGAAGATTACAAGGTACGATTTGCGGTATGGATACGAAAATATATTTTACGATTACAAAATGAAGCCGTTTTGCAAGTTGATAAAGTCAAGCAAATGAATAGAGTTAACCCAAAATATGTTTTAAGAAATTATTTGGCACAGTTGGCGATAGATAAAGCAGAGCAAGGTGATTTTTCAATGATAAATGAATTGCTTGAGGTGATGCGAAATCCATATGATGAACAGCTTGAGCATGCTCAATATGCAGTTAAAAGGCCTGAATGGGCTAGGCATAAAGCGGGGTGTTCTAAGTTGTCTTGCAGTTCTTAAAATAACCAAAAATATTTAAGGTTTTTATGTTGACTGAATTGAGTAATAATCAAAGACACCAGACTATACTTTGTGCTATCACGGGTGCGAAGTATATTTAATCCTTAGGAGAATAATATGTTAGAAAAAAATCAACAAGCCCCGGAATTTAGTTCTAAAAATCAAGATAATCAACTGCTTGAACTATCTTCCTTTAAAGGAAAAAAACACGTGGTGTTATATTTTTACCCTAAAGATGACACACCAGGCTGTACCATAGAAGCCAATGATTTTACCCGATTAGCCGCTGACTTTGCAGCACATGATGCAGTGGTTATTGGAGTAAGCAAGGATTCATGTGTAAGTCACGCTGATTTTATTAACAAGTTTGATTTGAAACTAGATTTGTTGGCGGATGAAAGTGGTGAGGTTTGTGAAAGTTATGATGTATGGCAGGAAAAAGAAAAAAATGGCGTAAAAAAGATGGCTATTTTACGCTCCACTTTTATTATCAATAAAGAGGGAGATTTAGCAGAGGCAATGTACGGTGTTTCTCATGAGGGGCATGCGCAGGCCATCTTAGAAAAAGTACAGCAACTCTAGTTTGTTGTCTAAAAGTTTTTTAACAAAACACGGCATCACCCAAGCTTGACTCACTGCCATTAAGTTAAGATAACAGGTAGGATGTGCTGACGACAGGAAGCGCATCATTTACAGTTGATGCGCTTCCTGTCGTCAGCACATCCTACAAAAATGGTTTAACTTAATGGCAGTGAGGCAGAGCATGGGAACTATTTTGGAGCTAAAATGAATGATAAAGAAAAAGTAGCAAAATATGCGGCTCAAACTGTTAAAAGTGGCATGCTGGTTGGTTTAGGGACAGGCTCTACTGCAAATTATTTTATTGAATCGCTGGCTAATCGAATTAAGGAAGAAGGTATTCAAATTACTGCTGTTGCTAGTTCAATGGTTAGTATGATTAAAGCCCAATCTTTAGGGATACCGTTAGCAGCCATTGAAAATATTCAACAACTAGATCTATATGTCGATGGTGCTGATGAAGTAACCGCTGATAATGTTTTACTAAAGGGGCAAGGCTCTGATTTGGTGAAAGAAAAGTTGTTAGCTAGAGCTAGTAAGCAATTTATGGTGTTAGTTGATCAAAGTAAAAAGGTGGAAAGAATTGGAGAAAAGTTTCCGATTCCTATAGAAGTAATGCCATTTGCCTGGCAAATGGTCAAGTTACAGCTAGAAAAACTTGGAGGGCAGGGAGGGCTACGTCAAAATCAAAAGGGAGATGGCTTAGCTATTTCTGCTTATGGTAGTTTAATCTTAGATATGACCTTTACACCATCAATGAGTAGTCATCAGCTTGATGCTATGCTAAATAATATGCCGGGTGTAGTCGAACATGGTATTTTTCGTGATTTGGCTAGTGTTGTTTTAATGCCGGAAAATGGCGAGGTTAAAACAATATCTCGCTCGTAAAATGGGTGTGAGTAGGCAATGATAATGTAGGAGCGTCCGCCCCCGGCGCGATTATAATAATGCTCTTTTCTCTAAAACTTTCAATTATCTTCGCGCCAAGCATTGCATGAACCGATATTTGCTCCGGCAATATCTGCATTCACTACATCCATGTAGAGCAATGCACTAGGGCAGGAGGCCCGTAGGTAAAATAATGCAGGAGCTATTATCGAGGAGCAGCGAAGCGGTGTGCCGACTAGTGCATGGATGCACGTAGGTAGAGCAATGCAGGAGCAATTGCCTAGGGCGTCCGCTCCTACAAAACATTACACTAAAGATGCTGAATAGTGACACTGTGTGAAATGTATTTCCTGAAAAATCAGAAAATAATAATAAGTAATGATAGAATAATGGGTTAAATTTACTTAATCTATAACTGATTTTACGAAGGGATATTTTTATTTATATGACTAAATTCATATTTATTACGGGCGGTGTGGTTTCTTCGTTAGGGAAGGGGATAGCAGCATCTTCTCTGGCTGCTATCCTTGAAGAACGGGGGATAAAAGTAACCATGACTAAGCTGGATCCTTATATCAATTTAGATCCAGGTACCATGAGTCCTTTTCAGCATGGTGAAGTGTTTGTAACTGAGGATGGTGCTGAAACTGATTTAGATTTAGGGCATTATGAGAGATTTCTTAAAACCACGATGGGTAAAAAGAACAATTTTACTTCAGGCCAGGTTTATGAAAATGTTTTGCGTAAAGAACGTAAAGGTGAATATCTGGGCGCTACTGTTCAAGTTATCCCTCATATTACCGATGAAATTAAGCGTCGTATTTATGCCAGTGCAGAAGGTGTAGATGTTGCTTTGATTGAAGTGGGCGGTACGGTGGGTGATATTGAATCCTTACCCTTTTTAGAAGCCATTAGACAGATAGGTATAAAAGAAGGGCGAGATAAAACCCTCTTTATTCATTTAACTTTAGTGCCTTATATTAAGTCTGCAGGCGAACTTAAAACAAAACCTACGCAGCACTCGGTTAAAGAGTTAAGAACGATTGGTATTCAGCCTGATATTCTGATTTGTCGCTCAGAGAGACCTATCCCTGCTAGTGAACGCAGTAAAATTGCCTTATTTACTAATGTGGCTGAAAAAGCAGTTATATCAGCGATTGATGCAGATACCATTTACCGTATCCCCATCTTGTTAAATGAGCAAGGTTTGGACGATATTGTGGTTAATCAATTACGTTTAGATGTACCTCCAGCTGATTTAACTGAGTGGCGTGAAGTGGTCGAAGCGATTACCCACCCTAAAGATGAAGTCACTATTGCCATGGTTGGTAAATATGTTGATCATTCAGATGCATATAAATCTTTAGATGAAGCATTGATTCATGCCGGATTAAAAACGCGCAATAAAATAAAAATAAAATATATTGATGCTGAATTGATTGAAGATGAAGGGACTCAAGCACTGCAAGATGTAGATGCTATTTTGGTTCCTGGTGGTTTTGGTGAGCGTGGTATAGAAGGTAAAATTGCTACCGTCCGTTATGCCCGTGAAAATAAAGTTCCTTATCTAGGGATTTGTTTAGGGATGCAATCAGCGGTTATCGAGTTTGCTAGGAATGTAGTGGGGCTTGAAGGTGCACACAGTACCGAATTTTTACCCAATTCCCCCCACCCCGTCATTGGTTTAATTACCGAATGGATGGATGAAGCGGGACAAATTGAAACCCGTGATGAAAATTCCGATTTAGGCGGTACCATGCGTTTAGGTGCGCAAAAATGTCGTTTACAACCAGATACCTTGGCATATGGTGCATATCAAAAAGATGTGATTACAGAGCGTCATCGTCATCGTTACGAATTTAACAACAAATATCTTGAGCAACTAGAGAAAGCCGGAATTATTTTTTCGGGCAAATCAATGGATGGTCGATTAGTTGAATTTATTGAATTAGCTGATCACCCTTGGTTCTTGGCTTGTCAGTTTCACCCAGAATTCACTTCAACCCCCCGTAAAGGGCATCCTTTATTTTCAGGGTTTGTTGAAGCAGCAGCTAAGCATAAAAAAGGCGAATAATAATGAAATTATGTGGTTTTGAAGTAGGGTTAGATAAACCTTTATTTTTAATAGCAGGCACTTGTGTTATTGAAAGTGAACAGATGACAATAGATACAGCCGGCTATCTTAAAGAGTTGACTGATGCATTAGGCATTCCTTTTGTTTATAAGTCATCTTTTGATAAAGCTAATCGCTCATCCCATGCTAGTTATCGTGGTCCAGGCTTAGAAAAAGGCTTGGAGATACTGCAAAAAGTAAAAGATCAGATTGGCGTACCCGTCTTGACTGATGTACATGAAGATACGCCTTTAGCAGAAGTAGCTTCTGTGGTTGATATTATGCAAACGCCTGCATTCCTATCTAGGCAAACTAATTTTATCCAAAATGTTGCTAAACAGGGTATTCCTGTCAATATTAAAAAGGGTCAGTTTTTAGCACCTTGGGATATGGTTCATGTGGCGGCAAAAGCTAAAGCAACAGGCAATAATCAAATAATGGTTTGTGAGCGCGGTGTATCATTTGGTTATAATAACTTAGTTTCAGATATGCGTTCTCTAGCCGAAATGCGTAAAACAGATTGTCCCGTCGTATTTGATGCTACTCACTCAGTTCAGTTACCTGGTGGTCAGGGAACTTGTTCGGGCGGTCAACGTGAACATGTACCGGTATTAGCAAGAGCAGCAGTAGCGGCAGGTGTTGCTGGATTGTTTATGGAAACACACCCAAAACCAGAAGAAGCATTAAGTGATGGGCCAAACTCATGGCCATTACATAGAATGAAAGAATTATTAGAAACATTAATAACCATCGACCAAGCTGTTAAAGCAAACAGCTTAATTGAAACAACTTTATAGAGGAAAACATGGCTAGAATTGTAGATGTTAAAGCGAGTGAAGTATTAGATTCACGTGGTAACCCGACAGTAGAAGTAGAAGTGTATTTAGCTTCTGGTTTAGTGGGTAGTGCAATGGTTCCTTCAGGTGCATCAACAGGTGAACGTGAAGCAATAGAATTGCGTGATGGCGATAAATCGCGTTACCTAGGTAAAGGCGTTTTAAAAGCAGTTGAAAATGTAAATACAACAATTCGTGAAGCAGTTATCGGAATGGATGCTTCTGATCAAAAAACACTTGATCAAAAAATGATCGATTTAGATGGTACGCATAACAAAGCTGTATTAGGTGCAAATGCTATCTTAGGTGTATCTATGGCAGCAGCACATGCAGCAGCTAAAGAGGGCGGTATTCCTTTATATCGTTACTTAAACACTAGCGGGAAATTTGTTCTTCCAGTCCCTATGATGAATATCATCAATGGTGGATCACACGCTGATAACAGTGTTGATTTACAAGAATTCATGATTTTGCCAGTGGGCGCTCCAACTTTCCGTGAAGCGATTCGTTACGGTGCAGAAGTTTTCCATAACCTTGCTAAAGTTTTAAAAGCAAAAGGTTTGGCTACAACGGTTGGTGATGAAGGTGGCTTTGCTCCAAACCTTTCTTCAAATGAAGAAGCGATTGAAGTGATTTTAGAAGCGATTGAATTGGCTGGCTACAAAGCAGGTGAAGACATCTATTTAGGTATGGATGCTGCGGCTTCTGAATACTATATAGATGGTAAATATGTTTTAGCTGCAGAAGGCAAAAGCTTAACATCTGAAGAAATGACTGACTTTTTCGTAGACTGGGTAGAAAAATATCCTATTATCTCTATTGAAGATGGCTTAGATGAAAATGATTGGGACGGCTGGAAAGTTCATACTGAAAAACTAGCGGGTAAAATCCAGTTGGTAGGTGATGATTTATTTGTGACTAATCCTGCTATCCTTCAAGAAGGTATTGATAAAGGTATTGCCAACTCAATCCTAATCAAAGTAAACCAAATTGGTACTTTGACTGAAACTTTAGAAGCCATTAACAAAGCATCTGCGGCGGGTTACAGTGCTGTTGTATCACATCGTTCAGGTGAAACTGAAGATACCACGATTGCTGATTTAGTGGTTGCAACAGGTACAGGTCAAATCAAAACAGGTTCTTTGAGTCGTTCTGACCGTATCGCTAAATATAACCGTCTAATGAAAATTGAAGACGAGTTAGGCGAAAATGCAACTTACGCAGGTCGTAGTGCATTTAAAATGTTATAAGAGCAGGTGAAAGGCTAAAGGTACAAGGCGAAAAGAGCCCTATATGAATTTTGTCAAAATACTTATAGTCGTATTGCTTCTACTTATTGCTCAGTTACAATATCGATTGTGGCTGGGTGATGGTGGTAGGCAAGAAGTAAAAGAGTATCAACAACAGTTGGACATTCTGACCAAAGAGGCCATGGAAAAAAAGGAACGTAATGATGCACTTTATGCAGAAGTGTTAGATTTACGGAAGGGCGAAGAGGCTATTGAAGAAAGAGCCCGTTATGAATTAGGGATGATTAAGGAAAATGAAACTTTTTTTCAAGTGATCGAGTAATAAACATTATTTCAACTGGTTCCTACGCGCAGCGTGGTAACTCATACTGGAACGCGCCTGCGTTCCGAGACGCTGGCGCGTCTTTCAATGTATTCCCACGCAGAGCATGGGAACGAGGAAAGCTCGGTCTATGAAATTAAAAATTGAAAATATTGGCATGATTCGTTCTGCGGATATTAAATTAGATGGATTAACGGTTATTGCAGGTGAGAACGATACCGGGAAAAGTACTGTTGGAAAGCTTATTTTTTCTTTGGTTAAGGCGTTTAACCGTTATGAGGAAGACTTTAATGAAAGTAGGTATTCGAGAGTTCTTGATCTAATTGAAAAAATATATTTTCAATTAAGGCGAATTTATAATTTTGAAAAACACACCGAATTACAAGAGCAGTTTAATCCTAAGTTCTTTTTTAAAGAAATAAAAGAAAAAAAAGGTGCAGGGATTAATGGGGTAATTGACGATAAAATTGTTTTACTAGAAGAGTTTAATGATGTTGAGTCAATAGAAAGTCTTTATATGATAAGAGATATTTTGAATAAAGATGAAGATAAAAATATTACTATTAAAAGAGCGTTAACTAAAGCTTTTATTTCTGAATTTTATTTTGATTTAAGCCCAAAAAATAGTGATGTAGATTCATTGGTTAATGTTTCCGAAGGATTTAATAATATATTGGATATATTATTAAATGATAATGAAATTAAATCTCTCACGCTACATGATGACTTGCAATTTAATGACGTAACTTTCATTGAAACGCCTATTTTTTTGCAAATGTATGATCTAATTCGTTCTGCTTCAACTTTGTTTGAAATGCCGGAAGGTAAGAGTGAAAGAATGGTTAAAATGGGACGACCTAAGGTTGCACTGCATACTAAGGATTTAATTTCAAAGTTAGATAGTGCTCAATATAGTGATCTTTTTCAACGAACTCTTTTTTCTCTTGACGGAGTGTCTGAAACACCCTTAATTGAAGATATTCTTGAAATAACACAAGGTAAAGGCTTTTCTTTTGATCGAAAAGAAAAAGACTTTTATTATCACAAAAATGAAAATACAAAATTCAAATCAATTAACACAGCTACAGGGTTAAAATCTTTTGGCATAATTCAGCTTTTAATTCAGGCTGACTTTTTAGATGAAAGAAGCCTACTTATTATTGATGAACCTGAAATTCATTTACACCCAAAGTGGCAAGTAGAATACGCTAAGTTAATTGTTGCTTTAGTCAAAAATGATATCCCCGTATTAATCACCTCACATAGCCCTGAAATTATTCAAGCACTCAGTGTTTTTAGTGAAGAATATGGTATTCAAGATAGAACTGCTTTTTACTTAACCGAAAGTGATGGGGTAAGCTCTCAAATCAATGATGTCACTGAAGATATTAATAAAATTTTTACAACGCTTGCAGAACCACTTCATAACTTAGTCTGGGGTTGATGGTAATGCTTGAACGGTTAATAGAGCAGGGTGTTGTTAAAGGATTTTTTGAATTTAATGAATTAGGGAAATTAGATAAAAGTTGTTGTTCAAAATCAGCGCTACAAGTTATTGATTTTGATAAAACAAAAGAAACAATAGTTGCGCTAAATAAATCATTGCAGCAACCTAAATCAACAGATGCTTTAAAAATAATACCTAAGTTAAATCGTTTGGATTTTATTGAACTGAAAGGTTTTAAAATTTTTATCCAGCGAGATAAAACTAAAAACTTTCAGAAGAAAATTGAAGACTTTGATCTGGAAGGAAAAATCATTGATAGCCTTTTTGTTTTAGATTGTATTGTTAAAGATAATTCTATTCAGTTTAATAAAGAAGAAACAAAAGAATACCGTCATACTGAGAAATACTATTTTATTGTTGTTGATATTGAGCTTTCTAAAGAACCTATACAAGATAGGTTAATCAATTTAATTTTTTTATCGTTAAGAAGCTCCCTTAATGATATTCAAAACTCATCGCTTCATAATCTAAATAAACCTAAATTGTTAAGTTGTAATCAAATCGATAGTTACTATCAAGGGTTGCTTAGCAAAGATAGTGAGATACTATAAATGACTCAAGCAAAAATATGGGCGGTTGTTCCTGCCGCTGGTGTTGGTAAAAGAATGCAAGCAGACCGACCTAAGCAATACCTCCCATTAGCGGGTAAAACAGTTTTAGAACAAACCCTTAACCGATTATTACAAGCTGAGGTTTTTTCAGCTATTGCAGTGGCAGTCTCTAAAGAAGACCCTTATTGGCCAAAACTCGAATGCTCTAAGCATGAGAAAGTCATTACTGCTGCTGGTGGTAAAGAAAGGGCAGACTCCGTTTTATTAGCTTTAAAATCATTAAGAGATCAAGCATCAGATGAAGACTGGGTATTAGTCCATGATGCTGCTAGACCTTGCTTAACCAGTACTGATATTCATTTTTTAATTGAATCTTTAAAAGATGATGAGGTGGGGGGGATTTTAGCGTTATCCTCTCATGACACATTAAAAAATGTTGATAGTATTCGTATTACCGAAACTATTGATAGAAGTAAGATATGGCGGGCTTTAACACCACAGATGTTTCGTTATGGTATGTTGAAATCAGCATTAGAAGCTGCAGAAGGTAATCCAGCCGTAACAGATGAAGCCAGTGCATTGGAAATGCAAGGTTTTCAACCGAAGATAGTAGAAGGGCGGCCCGATAATATAAAGATTACGCGTCCGGAAGATTTAGCACTCGCACAATTTTATATGGAGCAGCAATAATGATTAGAATAGGCCAAGGTTATGATGTACATCGTTTTATAGATGAAGGGGATGTAATCCTCGGTGGCGTTAAAATCGATTATGAAAAAGGGTTGGAAGCGCATTCAGACGGTGATGTGGCTTTACATGCCTTAGCTGATGCCTTGTTAGGTGCAGCTGCATTAGGTGATATAGGTAAACATTTTCCTGATACCGACCCTGAATTTAAAGGGGCAGATAGTCGTGTGTTATTACGGCATGTCTATAGTATCGTGCAAGAAAAAGGGTATAAATTAGTTAATGCTGATATTACCATTATTGCCCAGGCACCTAAAATGGCTCCGCATATAGTGGCTATGTGTACAAATATCGCAGAAGACTTATTGGTTGATCTTGATTGTATAAATGTTAAAGCAACCACAACAGAGAAGTTGGGGTTTGAAGGGCGTAAAGAAGGTATTGCTGTACAAGCGGTGGTTTTAATTGAAAAGTAGCTTACAGCTGTGTTATTTAGTAACCATTAAGCACCTTTAGGAACGTG
>JALSLS010000270.1 GCA_026988195.1 Methylomonas sp. | reverse complement strand
GCAACTATTTGAATATCACCTGGAATATTAGTTAATTTTTCTGCTGTAAAAACAGGTAGTAAAGACAGCAATAAAGATTCTGCCTCCATAGTTTGATTATCTTGCAGCAGTAGCAATACATTCAACAAAGTAATACGTGACCGATAGCTTTTAAGCCCATCTCTACTGACAATATTATCAGCTAATTTTAAATGTTGATAAGCCTCTTGTGTATCCCCTAGAGCTAATGCAACTTCTACCAGATTGATATGGCTAGTTAGAATAGCAGGTCTATCATCCATACTTTGGTAAAAAGATAAGGCCTGCTTAAATAAACCTTGCGCGCGACTCCAATCCTCATTTTTATATGCTTGAATAGCATCCTGACTATAACTTTCTGCATTCACTACTCGTGATGGCTTAGTAACAGGGCTTCCTGCACAGGCAGTTAAAATCAGGCAAAATAAAGCATAATATAATCTATTCATAGCTGGAATGAGGTGGAATTAACTGCCCTGAAGGCTTTTCATCCGTCGCTAATGGCCATATATTATGTACACTATCAAGTAGTTTATCTGTCTTGGATAAGGCTCTTTTGGCATCTCTGGCAACACCGGGTATCTCTTGTAATTCACCATTGATCAAAACCAATGCCGTTTTTGCCTGTGCAATAATACTATTAAGCTCTTCTACCATTTTAGGAAGCTTCTTAGATGCACCTTGCACATCTTTAGCTATATATTTCATATCCTGAAAAATAGGCTCAAGCTGAATCAGTCTTTGTGTAGCAACACTTATAATACCTTCTGCCTCAGATAAGATTTCGGCACCCGACTTTACAACCACTTTCAATTCTTCCTCAACCCCTTGATCAAAGACTGCCGCTCCCAAGACACCATGCCCCGTAGCAATTTGCGCAATAATGGTATGAATATCACCTAAAGTTTGCTCCACTTTTGGCAAAATACCTTCAGCTTTATCCAATAAATCCCTGTTATTTGCAGAGTGAATAAGTGAGGCAATCCCCAATAACAAATCATTCAACGAAGGGGTTTCCTTTACCGGTATGATGCTTCCAGCCTCTAAAATAGGTGCACTAACTAGACTAGATGTTATTTCAATCTGTGCATTACCAATATTAGTTAGTCGATTGACCAGAGCCATTGCTCCCTTTCGAATAAACCGGCGCTGATCTTCATAAACCTCAATAGCAACTCTAATTTTATGATCTGAAGCAAGTTCTAGGTTAGACACCATACCAACTTCTACCCCTAAAGCCGTCACAACACTACCTGGGATAATTCCATCACTACTGCTCACGTCAATATAATACATGACTCTTTTTTCAAATAAATGCTGATTATTGACACTAATAGCAATAAAACCCAGTAACAATATAAACCCAAAAAATACAAAAAAACCAACTAACTTCTCTCGATAGCTATAGCTTGTTTGGTGAATATATTGCTCGGTACTGATTTCAACCTGTTTATTCATAATAACTACTCTTTTTCGGCCATTATAAAATACTCAATAAATCACGAATTTCTGAATCAGCGGTTTGCTTAAATGACAGCCACCCCTTAAAACTAACAATTTTATTTTCAGAAATATAAATAACCTGCTCTGCATGTTTCTCCAAGAAACGTTGATACTGCAACCCTCCTATCATGCATACAGTGCGATTCAATTTATATCGCGCCAACAGACCCGCCATTTTCTCACGCTCTTGTGCGCCCAAATCATTAAAAGGTACATCTAGAAACAGAATTTCAGGGTCAAGTATCAATGCACGCGCCAAAGCCAATTGCAGCCGTTGAAACCCACTGAGTACCGCAGGGTATGTCGTTGGTTCAAAATCACAGTTTAATTCAGTCATAATTTTTCGTGCTTTATCGGCTGCTTCACGAAAGGATAGCTCAGTATGGTAAAGTGCTGGCAACATAACATTCATCAAACCATGTTGTGCCGATAACAAAGGCGCAGCTCCTGAAAGGTAACTAAGCTGACAACGCATTTTTTTCCATGCCTGCGGGTCTAAATCAGCAACCGATTGACCAAGGATTGTAACCTGTCCAGTATCTGGGTTAGAAATACCGGCCAACATCTGCAAATAAGCTCTTAGTTGTGTTCTGTGTGGACCAACTAGGCAAGTCAACTTCGACTGCTGTAGCTGACAATTTAAGGGCAGAAACGTCAAAGCAGTTCCCTGCCTATTTGGAATAGCGTCTTTAGTATAAATA